>VYCT01000343.1 GCA_009843785.1 Candidatus Poribacteria bacterium
AAAGGATTATATCGCTTAGATTCCGATGAGCTACATAAAAACCGAATATAAAAATAAATCGCTGCCGACGACCTACTGACAACCAAACCAAATGTTACACTTTTCGCCAAATTATTTTTTTTTTGCAAAACGAAAGCAACAGCAAAATTGCCTCTAAACCCTTACAGTGACTGGGTTTACACCGATAATCAATTTACATCAAATGTTACACTGGTGTAACATTTTTAGGACTTACGGAATAATCAATTCCTATCTTTTTGCAGATGTGATATACTAAAACAAATACGTATTTCACAAGGTTAAAACGGCTTATGAATTTTCCAACGCTGTCAGCGTCAAAACGCTTGGAGATGCTCCAACCCCCGACAGGACAAGTACGGATGGTGCTTGACACTGACACTTACAACGAAATCGACGACCAGTTTGCAGTCGTTCACGCGCTGCTTTCACCGGAACACCTCAATGTTGAAGCACTCTACGCTGCACCTTTCCATAACAACCGCTCAGCCAACGCCGAAGACGGTATGGAGAAAAGCTACGATGAAATACTAAGGCTATTGGACTTCCTCAATGTCCCTGCTGACGGTTTCGTCTATCGCGGTTCCAGAGCGTTTCTCTCTGATAAAGAGACCCCAGTGCCGAGCGATGCTGCCACCGATATGATTGAACGGGCATCAACAGCAAGTCCTGAAGAGCCACTTTACGTCGTTGCTGTGGGAGCGATAACCAACGTTGCCTCCGCGATCCTCATAGCACCCGAAATTATCGAACGCATTGTCATCGTCTGGCTCGGTGGGAATCCGTTGTACTGGCCCCACACCCGAGAGTTCAACCTTATGCAGGACCTTCAGAGCGCGCAAGTCGTTTTGGACTGCGGCGTGCCGTTCGTTTGGCTACCCGCACGCGGGGTCGTTTCACATCTGCACACGACGGTCGCTGAGATGGAACGCTATGTGCAAGGTAGAGGCAAAGTCGGAGATTACCTCGTCCAAATCTTCAAAGACTACGCAAGCGACCATTTCGCTTGGTCAAAGGTGATATGGGATATATCCGCAACAGCATACCTCATTAACCCAGCGTGGGTACCGACAGAAATTGTCCACAGTCCGATCTTGACGGAAGCAGTGACGTGGAGTTTTGACAACAACCGTCATCTCATGCGTGTCGCATCGAGTGTAAATCGGGACGCTATTTTCAGGGATCTATTTGAGAAATTGCAGCACCACACCGCCTAAAGATATGACAACATTGAACACACCGGAAAAGATCCCAGCCGGAACCCCCTTTGAATTCGGTGAGCATCGCTTCCATTTTGGTGAGGAGATCGTCGAATTAGCAGATTCTGCCCCACTTCTCAATAACCTCAGTGCGTTGCACACAAAGATGCGTGAGGATGGCTATCTCTTTATTAGAGGTTTCCATCCGCGGGAGCATGCGGAGCAAGCCGCACGTTGGACATTGCAAGCCATTGCGCAAAACGGTGGGTTAGAGCCGGATACGCCGGTTGAAGAGGGTATCATCGGCGAAGCGAATCAGACATTCAGCTTCTTTCGGCAAACCGAAGTGGCGCATGCCAAACCGATTCTTGATGTTGTGGATAGCCAACGAACAATGCGGTTCTACGAAGCATTCCTCGGTGGTCCAGTCATTACGTTTGACAAACGATGGCTGCGCTGCATGGCGAAGGGTGGACACAACCATTTCCACTACGATAGCGTTTATGTTGGACGCGGCACACAGAACCGGTACACGATGTGGAGCGCATTGACGGACATCAGCCTGGAAAATGGACCCCTCGTTATCTGCCTCGGTTCCCATCGGCACGCTCGATTAAAGTCCACCTACGGCGCGACCGATATGGACCGCGATCTGACAGAAGCTGTGTTCAGCACAAATCCACGCGAGATGGTTGAGAAATTTGGGTTCACATTGGCAACAACGCATTTTCAGCCAGGTGATGTTATTATTTTCGGGCTTTACATGATGCACAGCAGTGCGCCCAATCGCTCTGACCGTTATCGCCTCAGCATTGATACGCGATACCAACTCGCTCGCGAAGAGAAGGACAACCGCTTCTTTTTTCGTGAAGACGGGAGTTGGTTGGGTAATTTTTACAACAAAGGCGCGAGTTATAAACCGATAACGGAACTCCGCCGAGAGTGGGGATTGGAATAATTGACCTCTTGCGGTGCCCTCATGGAAGTGGCACATTCCATTCATCAGCGCAAATAACTTCAAGTTGATCGTGTGGTTTGAAGTAATCGGTTGGATGATGGTTTTCACCCATGTCGCCGAACAACCGACGGCGGCGCGGGGTCATCCGTGCAAGCACCGCTGCGGGAAGTTTGTCGTAATCGTAAGGACGCGACCACATCTGCCCGTAACGGAACGTGACGCTTTTGCGGATACGATCCGTCCGATTTGGACCGACACCGTGCCATAACGCCCACGGGAAGATGACCGCGTCTCCCGCTTCAGCAATGACCTGAATCGCACCTTCGGGATACTCACCCTTTTTAAACCCGTTCTCGGGGAAATCTATCTTATGGCTGCCCGGCACACACATAAAATTCCCTTGATCGGGTTCAGTCAGATCCGTCAAGAAAAACTGGATTTTGAATTGCAGAGGCAAACTATCCGGATGTGGATGAATCCGTTGAAGCGAGGGACCGGCATCCGTATGAAACCCCATCAACGCGTCAACATCCGGGTGCCGAACATAGATTTGCGTTCCCATAATTTGGAGATAAGGTCCCATCAGCGAAAGGATCGTACCAAAGGTATGTGGATGATCGGTGAGCGGATCCAAGGCATCCGTCCGTTCAATCGCTCGGATAATCGTATAGGCACCTTTCCCGAACCGATTGTCGCCCTGTAGACTCGGTGTCTCTTGGACATACGTTTCAATCGCTGAATCCACAGCCGCCAAAAGTGTTTCAATTTCAGCGGGTGAAAGCACATTCTTGATGAGCAGATACCCCTCTGTCTGCCACACTTTTTGTTGCACATCCGTCAAGTATGGAGATAGCATGTGTTGCTCCTCTACTGCAAGTCTGTTAATTTAAAGGAATTATAGACGATTCGTGCCGTTGTGTCAAGGCTGTTTTGGCAATCACACTCAACGTTTTCAGTGAATTTGCGTCTAATTTGTTACAATCAAGGCGGATATATCGTATATTAAAGTTAAAAGGTTTGTCAACAAGATAAAAATATGAATAATTTCGCAAATATCCTCACCACCATCCGCCGTCCCTTTCAACAAGAACTCCGAAAAGGGTGCCGCGACGATGTCGTTGTCAACGGATTGGGAAGCTATGTCCAGTTATGGGCAAAAAATGGTGATGCTTTTACACTGGAAGCAACCGAAAAAGAGGTGCTGAACGGCTTAGTAAGTCTCTTTGAAAATTACGCAGGGGCATCACCGACCGACCGACAGCGTACGCTCGAAGAAGCAACAAAACAGATTGATACCGCACTTGGTGGTAGACAGGGAAACCTCGCGGATGTAAGTAACACAAGCGCAGCCGCCTCCCAGAAGCGTCAGCAGCCAACGACAAAACGTACCAGTACTAAAAAGAAAACACAGACAGAGATGTTGCCGCTTTTCGGGGAAACAGAAAACCCTTCAGAAAGCATTCCTATAAAACCGGAACCCGTAGCAGTCCCTACAACTTATACGCGGCAAACAGAACATTTATCTCTCTTTGGAGATGCAGAGGTTGCCCCACAGCAAGCAGAAAGTGCTCGCACGGAAGAAGTCACAGCATCTGTGCCGATTTCCGATACCCGCGTCTCAACAGATCTCACATCTCTCGATTTCCTGTCTGAACCGCTCCAATATCTTAAAGGCATTGGTCCCCGGCGTGCCGCGATGCTTTTGGCAGAACTCAATATCGAAACAGTCGGTGAATTACTGGCGTACTATCCGCGCGATTACATCGACCGCTCTAAAATGGTAGAAATTTACAGAGTAGGCAGAGCAGAAGACGATGAACCGGAGACGATCCAAGGCAAAGTCGTTAATCATACGTCATCGCCGACTGCGAAAGGGAAACGCATCGGTAAAATCTCAATTTACGACGGGACCGGCGTTGCGTTGTTAGTTAATTTCGGAAGACGTATCGGTATCATGAAGTCGCTGCTCCCCGTTGATACCGAAGTCGTTGTTAGTGGCAAGTTCTCGCGGCGTTACAACGAAATCCAAGCGACTGACTATGAGTTTGAACTGTTCGAGGAGGACAATCTCATTCACACAAAACGGATTGTTCCGAAATACGCGCTCACAGCGAAACTCACAGCGAAAATGCTGCGGATGTGGATGCGGACCGCGCTTGACACATACGGACAGCAGATTCCTGAAATCCTCCCGCTTGAACTCCGCCAACGGCAAAACTTGATGGACAGACAGTCGGCTCTCAACGAAATCCATTTCCCGACCTCCGAAGCACATCGAAAAGCAGCACAAAAACGACTCGCTTTTGAAGAGTTTTTCCTCCTCAGCGTCGGCATGGAACTGAAAAAAGACCGCAAAATCTCACAAGCGGGGATAGCATTCCGAATTGATACCCAAACACAAGGCAACTCACCCTCTCTGCTACGAGATTTTATCGATTCGCTGCCATACGAACTGACCGGGGCACAAAAACGGGTTTTCGGTGAAATCCAAAACGATATGCGCCAGAAAAATGTCATGAATCGGCTTATTCAAGGCGATGTCGGTTCAGGGAAAACTGTCGTCGCGGCGATGGCACTGCTCCGCGCCATCGAAAATGGGTACCAAGGCGCGCTGATGGTGCCGACTGAAATTCTCGCCGAACAACACTATTACAATCTCTCTGAGATGTTCGAGTCCTTGCGCAAAGACACCGCTCATACAGATGATCAGAAAGTAAACGTTGTGCTTCTCAAAAGCGACCTACCCAAAGCGGAGCGTGAAGAAGCGTTAGCCGCAATTGCCGATGGCACGGCAGACCTCATCGTCGGCACACAAGCATTGATACAAGAGGGTGTCGATTTTCACAGACTCGGACTCGTTATTATTGACGAACAGCATCGGTTCGGTGTGATGCAACGCGCAACACTTCGTAATAAGGTGGGCAACAAAGCACTGCCGCCAGATGTTCTCGTCATGACAGCAACCCCGATTCCGAGAACACTCGCGTTGACACTCTATGGTGATCTGAACGTTTCTGTCATCGATGAGATGCCACCCGGTAGACAGACGATTAAGACCTACTGGATAAAGGAGAAGGACAGGGAAAAGTTATACGGTAATCTTCGGAAGGAGATTCAACGCGGTAGACAGGCATACGTTGTCTATCCGCTCGTTGAAGAGTCCGAAAAACTCGAAGAACTTAAAGCCGCCACAGAGATGGCAGAACATCTTCAAAATGCGGTGTTTCCAGACCTACGCGTTGGATTATTGCATGGACAGATGAAATCCACTGAGAAACAAGGAGTCATGGCAAAGTTCAACGATAAGCACATTGATATCCTCGTTTCAACAACGGTGATTGAGGTCGGCATTGATGTCCCGAACGCAACGCTCATGGTGATTGAGAACGCAGAACGCTTTGGGTTGTCACAGCTGCATCAATTGCGTGGACGTGTCGGACGTGGCAAGCACCAATCGGCGTGCTACCTCGTCGCTACGCCGAAAGGCGACGATTCCTACCAACGCATTCAAGCGATGATTCGGACAAACAACGGCTTTCAGATCGCTGAAGCAGACTTGAACATCCGTGGACCGGGAGAGTTCTTCGGTACACGCCAATCGGGGGTCCCGAATTTCAAGATCGCAAACATTATCCACGATGCCACCCTGCTGGAAACGGCGAAACAAGAGGCAGAGTTATTAGTCAAAGCCGATCGTGAGCTGAACGCACCGACACATCAATTACTGAAACGGATGTTACAGAAACATTGGCGCGACAATTTGGAAATCGCATCTGTTGGTTAGTTGAGGAAAAAGCGATGACACACAACATAACAGATATGACACATGCACAGTTCAGTACTTGGCTTGTGCCAATAGTAGATTGTCCGCTTTTTGAATCCCGCGAACGGCTTGTAGCTCTGCTTGCCGAGAATGCCGACAAGGACGCATTGGAAACTGAGTTGCAAGAGCTTTATGAAGGCTATTGCGGACTGGCATTCGAGTTAGAGGGGCCTGAGGAATCACTGCTTTCAATATTGCGGGCATCCGACATATTCGCGCCCTTGCAGAAGCGCGTTGCAGCTGTGGAAACTGTGCGAAAAACTTCGCCTGCAGGACGGATAGCGCGACGGATGAGCAACAGACCGCTGATCACCGATCCTCAACCGGAGATCAAAATGACAGCCTTACCGGATGACGAATTCCGTGCGTTAATGCAAACGCTTGCAAATTCGGAACTTTTTGCAGCACGTGCACAGGTTATCAAACTACAGAAGGCGGCACCATCGGTTGAACAAACAGCACAGCTGAAACCAGCATTCCTTGAATTTTTTGTCTGCTATTTAGAACTGGAACAGTTCCTTGAAGATTACTATTATGACCCAGATGAGGGATTAGAATTGCGTCCGGAGGTGGCTGAAAGGCTGGAACGTAGCGTAGCAGAGGTCGAAGCAGGAACCGCAGAATTGATTTCACTTGAGGAAGTTGCCAAAGAACTTGGGGTCAAGTTGAAATGTACACGTTAGCGTTCAGGGCGCGGGCGAGGTCAAATTTACGGCGTTTAGATGCCACAATCTGAGCACGAATCCTCAATAAATTGGAATCGTTATGCGAAAATTGCGATACACATCAGCACGAGGCTCTCCAAGGCCCACATAGAGGAAAGTTCCGTTTACGCGTTGCTGGTGCTTACCGAGTTATCTATACTTTCAATAGACAAACAAGAACAATTGTTGTTCACAACGCTGGACATCGGAGCAGTGTTTATTAATGTAGATGTGATATTTATACCGGTGGACAGATGCAGATGTCTTACAAAGCAATTGTTATCAGACGGTATAACTGCGGGACAGTAACGGAAAAATCACCAGAAATATGGTAACCCTCACCGCCATCTTTCACAGTCCGGATGAGGATCGTCTTTTTGGGGCGGTGGTAGTAGTGTGCATCGGTGGGGGCACCCTCATCTTGGAAATCGGGGAAGTCTATCAGGTCAAAGTTCGCGGTCGTGAAATGCCGGATTTCTTCTCCGCGCTGGGTTGCGATGTTGCGTGCCATTGAGAGGCTTTTGAGGTAGACTTCAGGTCCCATCACAGCAGAGCCTAAATTGAGAAAAACACCGCCTTCCAATTGTGAAACGCTGTGCGCAAAACACAGAAAATCTTCGCCTGTTGTCCATCCCATTGCAGCGTAATCAGCAACAGGATGCTGATCAATGATGTCAAACCCGATACCTTTGTGAACAGTGAACGGCACGCCTAAGCGATACGCAGCGGCAAACATGCTCACATCGCGATGCGGAAAAGAGATCCCCTGTTCACCCGCTTGTATTAATCTACCGATTGCTTTCCCAAAACCAATTTTATCTCGGTACCCCCGAACAATCGCTTCATTCAGGTAACGTCCTGTCTCCTCCCAATGACCGAACTTACCGTCCCAGATGTAGTCTTCCACATCTTCAAGCGTTGCACCGATATGTGCAAGTTCAAAGTCGTGGATAGCGCATGCACCGTTAGTGGCGAGATGCGTGATGATGCCGCGTTCCATCAAATCAATGATAAAGCGAGAATTGCCACGCCGCATGACGTGCGCGCCCATCATCCAGATGACTTGCCGGCCCGCGCGATGCGCCTCAACAATCCGATCCGCAACAATACCGAGATTGGGATTTTCATAGGGTGAGGGTTCCACTTCTAACGGGTAGACATCCGCCACTGTCATCTTGTGCCGGCGCTCAGTGAGCGGGAGGATTGTGAGTTGCTCACGATTCAGTTTATTCATAAAGAAGTTACCAGTTACCAGTTACCAGAAAAGAGATATTTGATTAATCAGAAACAAGATTAACTGGCGACTGGTTACTGATACACTGGTTACTGGTTATCGGCAAACTTGGCAGAGACAATCTTTGAAATACCCGCCTGTTCCATCGTCACACCGTACATCGCGTCAGCGATTTCCATGGTGCGGCGGTTGTGCGTGATGATGATAAACTGTGTACTCTCGGCGTGGGCACGGATGAGATTTGCAAAACGGAGCACATTCGCCTCGTCAAGCGCGGCATCAACTTCATCAAGCACACAGAACGGACTCGGCTTGATTTTGAAGACAGCAAACAAGAGTCCAATCGCCACCAGCGAACGCTCGCCACCCGAAAGCTGCGTGATGCTCTGTGGCCGTTTACCCGGCGGACGCGCAATAATGTCAATGCCTGAATCAAGCACATCGGACGGATCCGTCAATAACAGTTCCGTTTCACCGCCGCCGAAGAGTTGTGTAAACACCTCTTGGAAGTTGGTTTGGACCTGCTCAAACGTCTCAAGAAATACTTCTCTTGAGGTCTGATTGATCTTCTGGATCACCTGAATGGTGGCTTGCATCGATTGCTGGACATCATCGCGCTGGGCAATAAGGAAATCGTGGCGTTTCTTATGTTCCTCGTAAGCCTCAATCGCTTTCAGGTTCACTGCCCCCATACCCGAAAGTTCCGCTTTTAACTTCTCAATACTATCAAGCAAATCAATCTCGTCCATCGCCTGTTCATTATTCATCAGCGGTGGCAGCGCATCAATCGAAACTTGATATTTATCGTGGATACGGGTTGAAACTGATTTTATCCGCATCTCAAGCTGCGTCGTTGCGACTTCGAGTTGATGACGCGCCTTATTCTGTTTCTCAAAGTTCCGCCGAGTTGCGCGCATCTCTTTCTGAAGGACCGTTACCGCTTGAAGGAGCGTCTCTCGTTCTTGCGTGAGTTCATCAACGTGTGCTTCGGCTTCGGCGCGGTCTCCTTCTAAACGGAGGAATTCGCGTTGTGCGGTGGCGACCTGTTCTCCGAGGTCAATCTTCGTCTGTTCATCGGAGTCTATAATTGCCTGCTGTTCAGCAATATCCTTTGTTGCCCGTTGATACGTTTCCTCAATCGTTTCTAACTCGGACATCAAACCCTGCAATTTCTGATGCTGTCCCGCCAAAAAGACTTCCATCTCTTGACAACTACCGGCAACCTCAGCATGTTTCCTATTTTCGCTCTCAATCTGCTCAGACACGCGCTCAATCCACCGTTGGGTGCGCGTACGCTTTTGCGTCAATTCCGCGATTTCAGTCGCAAGTGCCTCCTGTTCCTCGCGGGAGGCATCGACGACTCTGCTTAACTCTCGGTTTTCTGTCCGAACCTCGGCGAGTTGCTGCTCAAGTCGCGTAACCTGGAGGTTCGCCTGCTCCATGTCTTTCGTCAGCGACGCTTTCTCGACCCGCTTATCTTGCCACTGTGCGGTGAGTGTCTGTCGCGTTTTTTGTAAATCCGCTATTTTCGCGGCGTACGCCTTGCGTTTCTCAACCTTCCGATTTGAGCTCTGCGTCAATTTTCCGATCTCATTTTCAAGCGTTTCGAGTTCGCGGGCGCGACCGAGTAACCCACTCTGTCTCTGATTCGTTTGACCACCGGTGATAGCCCCAGACGTATCAATAATATCTCCATCTAAAGTAACGAGACGTGCCCTCGGACGGAATTGGCGGGTCAGTGCGACAGCAGCATCTAAATCCTCAATGACGAGTGTATTCCCCAGCAGATGTTGCATCGCAGGCTCATATTCAGAGTCATAATCAATCAAGTCCTGAGCGACACCAATGACACCGGGTTTGTTGAGCAGTGCCTCATCATAGAACCTGCGTTCCCGTATAAAATCAAGCGGGAGAAACTTCACTCTACCCGCGCGATGCTTTTTAAGGAACGCGACACTGCTTTGCGCATCCTCTGCCGTCTCGGTAATAACACTCTGAATATCACTACCGAGTGCGACCTCTATCGCGACCTCAAACTCAGCATCCGTCGCAAGCAGTTGGGCAACAACACCACAAACACCCTGAAACTGATCCGGATAGTGGGTTTTCGCCTGCATGACCGCCCGAACACCAGCGTAGTAGCCTTCATAAGCGGATTGTAATTCCTGTAGTGATTTAAGCCGTGAGACGTTACTGCCCAAGGTATTCTGTAAACCTTGAATTTCGGCTTCAATCTTGCGAAGCGCATCCTGATTTTCCTGTAGGTTCGTCTCCACGTGATTTCTTTCGGCTTCAATATGAACCAATTCCGCCTTTAATTGTGTTTCGGCGCGCTGAACCGCAGCGTGCGTATCCGTAGCAGTCTTGTGCTCGGTTTCCAGTGCGTCTGTACGCTCCTTGAGGCGATTGAGATTGCCCTCGGTACTGCTCAAATTGTGCTCAATTGCGAGACGTTTGCGCTCGCGGTCTTCCAATTCGGTCGCGGCCTCCTGTAAAACCGTCTGTGCCTCTTGTACAGACTCCTTAGCGGCAGTGATGCGTTCAGCGAGTTGTGTGAGCAGCTGCTGACGCGCTGCCAGTCGGCTCTCCTCTATTTTGTAGGATGCCTCAAGTCTCTGGTGTTCTTGGGTCCGCTCGCGCTTCTGTGCGGTCAGTGCTGTTTGCTGTGCCTTCAAGGATTCAAGCGTCTGGAGAGCACGCTCGCGTTGCTTTTGAATGTTGAGCTGCCGTTCCTTGTGAAGGACTATCTGGCGTTCAATTTGCTCAATTTGTGTTTCAATATCGCGCAAGGCTGCCTGTCCGGTACGTATCGCTTCGTCCAACTCGGACTGGCGGTTTGTGGATGCCTCAATACGTTCCTCGGCAGCTTTAAGCGTTTCAGAAGCCGTTGCGACGGTGGTTAAAATCTCATCTAAATCGGCTTGTGCTTGGCTATAATCAGTACGAAGTTTATCGTATTCCCTATGTGCAAGGTCCAGCTCAAACTGCTTGAGTTGTGCTTGTTGCGCGTTATAGTGCCGCGCCTGCTCCGCCTGTTCCTTGAGTGCTTCTGTCTCGCGCTGCAATTCCTGAATGACATCGTTGATACGGACAAGGTTCTGCTCAGTCTGTTCAAGTTTACGGAGCGCCGTCTTCTTTCGGTGCTTATATTTCGTAATACCAGCAACCTCATCAAACAGAAAGCGGCGTTCTTCAGGGCGCACGTTCAGAATCAGGTCAATCTTGCTCTGTTCCATGACAGAATAAGCATCAACACCGATACCCGTATCCATAAAGAGTTCGCTGATATCGCGAAGCCGACACGGACTCTGATTGATCAGGTAGCGGCTTTCGCCAGCGCGGCTGAGGTGACGACACACCTCAACTTCGGGGGATGCAAGAGCAATGTTGGAAGTATCTTCTGCAGATGCATTTGGATCGCCATTAACGTTTGAAAAGTCGTTTGAAAAGCGTAATGCCACCTCTGTTTTCTGCGCAGGCGCGAAATTGGCACCGCCATTGAAAAGCAGGTCCCGCATAGAGGTGCACCGAAGGGCACGGGCACTCTGTTCCCCAAGCACCCACCGAATCGCATCGGAAACATTGCTTTTCCCGCAACCGTTGGGTCCGACAATGGTAGTGATGCCGGGTTCAAGTATCAACTCGACTTCTTCGGCAAAACTCTTAAATCCTCGAATTTTTATGCTATTTAAGTGCAAAGGTTTACCCCTCCCACCACAAGTTCAGATAATTAGCACAATGATAAGTAGTTGCTTAAAGCACAGTTTCAAACGCTTCCTCGCCTTGCAATGCGAAACTGCGCCAGCAACTTTGCCCTATCATGAACATTCATATAATACGCAATATCAGTAAAAAAGTTTCACGATTTAGGGGTCCAAAGTCCTCGCCAGAGTCAAAACGTCGATTTCAGCAGGATCGGCAGTCCATAATTCGCTGACGGCTTCACGAATCGTAGCACCGGTCGTGAAAACATCGTCAATGACTAAGAGCCGTTTTCCAGAAATAATATCCGGGTTTCGGACCTCAAAAGCACCAACGATATTCTGTTGCCGGGCTGTGCTGTCTAAGCTGCTTTGCGCGACGGTGTGTCGTTTCCGAACCAGCGTATTTATGAGAACCGGTACGCCTGCAACTTTCGCAATCCCATCGGCAAGTAGCGTCGCCTGATTGAAACCCCGTTCCCGCAGCCGTTTTTTATGAATCGGAATCGGCAAAACAAAATCGTATGCCGCAATACTACAGTCTGAAGGGATATGTGCGTTTATCAATTGAATCAGGTGCTGCGCAAATACCTTTTTCTTCTCAAATTTAAAGAGATGTATTGCCTGTTGGAGTGTTGTGTGATAGAATGCGATAGAACGCAATTTTCCGTAGCGAGGCGGGGAGACGGCACACGTATTACAAAGTCCGCTGACCTCCGGTGTACCACATATATCGCACCAAGGCGGTTCAAGGAATTGCATGTCCCGCCAGCAGTTCGCACAGATATAAGGCATAGACGCAACGCCCAGGAATTCTTCACAGACGCGGCATTTTGCCGGGTAGAGGAAGACAATTGCGGTTTCAAACATATCCTGTAATACAGATGATAATCGTAAGCCTATTGACTTTGATCCCATGAGGTCCTACTTCACTGAAATAAAAGTTGTTACATAATAAGTGTATCACAAATAAGTTTTAATGTCAAGAAAAAGGAGAAAAGTCACTTACCCCCATTTTTTTCTGAAGGTTTGTGGTGAAAGGTTTTTAGTGT
>VYCT01000155.1:0-3214 GCA_009843785.1 Candidatus Poribacteria bacterium
TCACAAACTCAAAGAGGCTACTGAAAATCCCTAAATTGACACCTATGGTGCGGTTAGAAACCGCACCGGATACTCAAAAAATGACGAGAAACTCTATAATTTCTTAAAACTGAATGGCTCTGCCCTATCCTAAATCAAATTTGACTTTAGGCGCAAAATGTGGTATCATTTATCAAAAATCAGGATTCATAAAAAAATGCGGGAGAGCGTAGAACTTGTCATCCGGAGCGTCCACCTAATAGCAGCAATCATCTGGTTCGGAGGCGTACTCTTTTCTACCTTCATCGCAACCCCAATCCTGCAGCGAAGCTTGTCAACGCAAGACCTGTTAGCAGTTCACAACCGTTTTCAGACTTGGATACGATTGATGATTCATGTCCTCCTGACAACAGGCGCGATGGTGTTCTTTATCGTTGCATGGAATAACGGATTTTTTGCGCAGCAGAGTGGTAGCGATTTCAAAACCTACATGTTAACGTTCATCGCAAAACTTGCGGCGTTCGGTGTGATGGCACTCTTTTGGGGGCTATATAGCTCTCTCTATCGACGACACCTTGAGATTGCTCCACCGGACAGCGAAGCGCATCACAACCAGAGACCCTATATCAATGTGTGGAAATGGTTAACGCTGGTTGCGGGATTAATCGTTTTTGTACTTGCATTGCTGGTGAAGCACTAATTTCAAAACATCATATCTTTTTGGAAGACTCAGAGATTGGAAGATTAAAAAGTGTTCCTTCCATCCATCTCTTCTTGATCATCTAAGAAACATGCAAAATACAAAAGTTCAGGCAGTCTCATGGAATATCACCCGATTGTGTAATCTGAAATGTACGCACTGCTACCTCCCGGCAGGATTCGTAGACACAAGCGAGTTAGAAAACGGACACCTTCATTTGTCCGATATTCAAAACCTAAAAGGATATTCCAGAGATGCCGAACTCAGCCAATCCCAATGTTTTCGCGTCATCGACGAGATCGCCGAAATCAATCCGCATATCCTCCTCATTCTCACCGGTGGAGAACCGTTATTACGCCCGGATATCTTGGAGATATCGAAATATGCCTCCGATACCGGGTTTCTTGTTGTCATGGGCACAAACGGTGTCCTGCTCAACGACGGAGTGGTCGAGAAGATGCAACAGCACGGTATCACCGGTGCCGGTGTAAGCCTCGACTCTATCCAACCTACAAATCACGACAAGTTCCGGGGTATGGAGGGCGCGTGGAAAGCGACAATGAACGGTGTTGAGGCACTTAAACGCGCACAAATGGATTTCCTCGTTCAGACCTCCGTGACACAGTGGAATTACGACGAAATTCCAAGAATCGTAGAATTCGCTTATCAACTCGGTGCGAAGGTACTAAATCTCTATTTTCTCGTCCGAACCGGCAGAGGCAAGACGGTGATGGACCTGACGCCTACGCAATATGAAAAGATGCTTGAGACGATGTTCGAGTTACAAGCAGCTTATACGGGGAAGATGCTCATCGCTGCGAAATGCGCCCCGCACTACAAACGCGTTATCTATGGACAGCAATCCGACTCCGCTTTCCTCCAAGGCTATCCCAGCGGGACATGTCCGTGTGGTATTTACTATTGCCGCATCACGCCTGAGGGTGAACTAACTCCGTGTCCCTATCTACCCGTTAGTGTTGGAAACCTCAAAGACGAAAGTTTTGTTAAACTCTGGAATGAATCAAAGACGTTTCAGGATCTACGGAACCGGAATCTGCTTGAAGGGAAGTGTGGTGCCTGTGAATTTAAGGAAGTATGTGGTGGTTGTCGGGCACGCGCTTATGCCACGACCAGTAACTACCTCGCGGAAGACGCGTCCTGCGAATATCAACCGGGGTCATCGCCTGTTACTGCGGATGGAGAGCAAGATAGTCCATCACCTGTTCAAATTCAGAAAAAGATTGCTTTTGCAACAGAAGCCGATTACGATCTGCAGTGGACCGAAGCAGCAGAAAAGCGGTTGAAGCGCGTGCCATCTTTTGCGCGCGGTATGGTCGTCAAAAGCGTTGAGAAATATGCACGCGAGCACGGTTATCGGGAGGTTACCCCTGAATTGATGCAAGCTGTCAAAAAACGTTTCGATAAAACCGGTATTCCGTCCTTCAGACCAAAACGCTAATGCAAAGTAGTAGGCACACTCCGCTGTGCCGTAACAACCATAGAAGAACCTCGTATGCTGACAACAGAACAGATTACCTTCTTTCAAGAACACGGATACGTGATTCTTAAGCACCTTATTGACACCAAGGTCCTTGACGCATGGCGGGAGCAGGTATGGAAGCATTTTGGTTCCAGCTTTGAAACGCCAGAGACGTGGCCCAACGACTATGAAATTCCCGGATTTAGTTTCTCACCGGTCTTTGGACACCTGCCTGTGATGCAAGAGATTAGCGAGCAACTTGGTGGTGGACAATTTTTTACGGGGGGTGGCGGCTCACCAATTATCAAATGGCCCAACTCCGAAGAAGCGTGGGAAATGCCTAAAGATGGACACATTGATGCGTATGGTGCTGTTGCTGGCTGGAGTCCTTTTATGTTCGGGGCAACAACCTACCTTTATGATGCTGAACCCAAAGGCGGTGCTTTCGTTTTTTGGCCCGGAAGTCATCGATCAACGCATAAGTACTTCCGCCAATATCCCGAACAGATTGACGGCAGTTTCTACGATATCGAAGATTGGGGATGGCATGTGCTTTCGGATTTATCGCCGGAAGGCCCTCGCGAGTTTGTTGGTGCTGCGGGTGATGTTGTGTTGTGGCACGCGTTTTTGTGCCACACTGGATCAGCGAATGTGAGAAATGTTCCCCGTTTCGGTCTCTTTGCCCGGTACGCCCATGAAAAATGGGAGGAGATTAAATACGAAATTCCAGAAAACCTCTGGAAATATTGGGCGATTTAAGAAACAATCATCAGTCTTAATCCTTTACGGATAGGGAGCACTTAGATGCTTACAGCAGACCAGATTGCATTTTTTCAGGAACACGGATATCTTATCCTTGAAAATTTTATTGATTCGGAGATAATTGACGGATGGCGGGAACAGATCTGGAAGCATTTTAATTCCAGCTTGGAAACACAGGAGACATGGCCCAACGACTATGTCGTCCAAAACTTCAGTTTTTCGCCACTCTTCGGACAGTTGCCTGTGATGCAAGAGATAACTCAGCAACTCGGTGGTGGACAATTTGCAGGCGG
>VYCT01000155.1:3314-12680 GCA_009843785.1 Candidatus Poribacteria bacterium
TGCCTGTGATGCAAGAGATAACTCAGCAACTCGGTGGTGGACAATTTGCAGGCGGTGGCGGTTCTCCGCTTGTCAAATGGCCCAACCCAGAAGAAAAATGGGCAATGCCCGGCAGCGGACATATTGATGCTTATGGTCCCGGTGGTTGGAGCCCCTTTATGCTGGGGGCGACAACCTATCTCTACGATGTCGAACCCAATGGTGGTGCGTTTGTCTTTTGGCCTGGAAGCCATCATTCAACACATAAATATTTTCTTCAATATCCAGAGCAGATTGATGGTAGTTTCTACGACATCGAGGATTGGGGATGGCATGTGCTTTCGGATTTATCGCCAGAGGGACCCCGCGAGTTTATTGGGGCTGCGGGTGATGTTGTGCTGTGGCACGCGTTTTTGTGCCATACCGGGTCAGCGAACATAAAAGAAATCCCTCGTTTTGGGATATTTGCGCGCTACTCACATCAAAAACGGGAAGAGATTAAATACGAAATTCCAGAAAACCTCTGGAAATATTGGGAAATTTAGTTTTTTTAAATATTGGGTTTCTGCTCCTATTTGTCCGATGTCCAAATCGGGTTTCTGATGAAATGGTTCTCACTGCGAAGCAGGACCTACGGAAAGGCACGCCAAATCACAAACTCACTCGTCCGAACCGCAAGGACAGTAAAAAAAGGAGAAAATATGAAGAAACAAAATAGCGCACAAGAACGGATTAGCGATGTAGAAGAACGCTTGACGCGCGTCGAAAACCTACTCGTTAGTATCAACGAGAAGTTGGACCAACGTTCTGATATCGGTGAAGTCAACACCGAGAAGGCGGAAGCGTTCAAGGAGTGGGTAACCGATTACGTCTCAATGCGGTTACAACAACTCGTGCCAGAGACATGCGATCACCCCGATGCAGCCGTGCTTCACGACGGTCCCTACCTTGACAATACCACCATGCCTTGCACGGAGGAAGTTGAACACCGAGTTAAACGGATACCGATCCCGTTTGTCCGTGAGATGGTTGTTCAGCGCGTCGCTGAAAATGCGCGGGAAGCTGGGATCGAACGTGTAGATATTGATTTTTTCGAGAAAGCCGCAACATTTTGACAATGTAAAGCCACAGAGGAGTTCCCTCTGCCTAATTTCGATTGGAAGGACTTCTTAAAGGCACCGCTATAATAGTTGTCAGTTATCAGTACGATTTTTCTGCGAAAAATCTTTCAGTTGTCAGTTAAGACCCTCAATGCGAGGCATTCTTATTTTAACTGATAACTGGCAACTATTCCTCTGACAACTCTCACTGCGAGGCAAACCAACAACCGATAACTGACAACTACTGACTATGGACTGGGTTTTTAACACCTTCTCAGAATATCTTGAGAACGACTTCAAAAAACGAATCGGGACCCCGAACCCCACCGTCGCCGACCTTTGGCAAGCCTTTCAAGTGCTCTTTCCTGCGACATCAGCACAGCTCCTTGTGCAGGAGCCAGTGGGTAATACAGTGCGGTTTAAAGCACTCGCGTTCTATCATGCAGACGAAATGGGCCCCTTGATTGAAGCCCCATTGGCGTATCTCAGGCAGCATTTCGGGGGCGGCAAATTCAAAATCAACTTCTATCACGGTATGCAGTTCATAGCGACGATTAATTTCAAGCCAGAGGGGCCTGAAATCTGGCGCGAACTACCAGAAATGGAAGGAAATCCGACGATTGACGAAGTTGGGACTTAAAGTAGTAAGCAGGCACCGCGTGCCGTAACGATAAAATAGTAGGCACATTCTGGGTGCCGTAACCGGGAACAATGGACAAGATCATGAGTCAACAACAGGAATTTGACGGATGCCCCTCGTGTGGAAATACGAATCTCCGACGGTTGGATGGAAATTCTTGGTTCTGCTTGGATTGTGACTGGGATAACCTCAGCGTTATTCCGAAAGGCAATGACGAACTCCTCACCTCCCTTCGGCACGGAGATGTCCATTCGCGGCGGATCGCCGCACAAGCGTTGATTAATATCGGTGATGCCGATCGTCACCTCGCCACCCTGATGGATTCAAACGCGCTGCTCGAAGCGTTAGATGACGAAGATGCCGATGTGCGTTACTTCGTCGCCGTCGCTCTTGGTAAACTGGAAGCCAACCTTAGCCTCGGTAAACTCAAGCAGCTTGCACGAGATGATGCCTCCGCACTCGTGCGCGAAGGTGCTAAAACCGCTGTTGAACAGATAGAATCACGCCAGTTGTCTTAGTAGCTAAAGGAAATAGAAAAATATGGAAAAAGTTCGACTCGGTTATATCGGCTGTGGATTCATGGCACAGAAAGTCCATATCCCGAATTTTGTGAGCATCCCGGACTGTGAACTCATCGGACTCGCAGAAGTGCGTTCTGAACTTGGGAAAGTCGTCCAAAATCGTTTCGGTATCCCCCAGCTTTACAGCGACCACAGTGAACTCGCACAAAACGCTGATATTGAAGCAGTGGCAGTCTCCGCTGACTTCGCCTTACAGGGTGAAATCGCCAAAGACCTCCTTTTGGCGGGGAAGCACGTCTTCATGGAAAAACCGATGGCGGTTTCTACTGAACAGGCTGAGGCGATTGTGGCGGCATCCCAGAAGTCTGGCAAAAAGTTGATGGTCGGCTACATGAAACGCTACGATGCCGGAAACGAGATTGTCAAGGCGAAGGTAACACAATTCCGAGAGACCGGCGAACTCGGACGTTTGACGTATGCCAGAAATCACGGCTTCGGCGGGGATTGGGTCTGCAATCTTGATACGCACATGGATGGCACTCATGAACCAAAGCCGAGCGCGCCTGTCAAAACTCCAGAATGGATACCTGAGCAGTACCGAGGTTCCTATTTGGGATACCTTCAGCAGTATACACACAATATCAACCTGATGCGTTGGTTCCTTGATGCAGGGGACAACGTCACTGTCAAAGCCGTCGATTTAGATGCAAACGGATATTCCGGCGTTGTGATCTTTGATATGGACGGTATCCGGGTGACACTGGAGACTGGGCATGTTTCACACTATCGTTGGGATGAGCATAGCCAACTCTATTTTGAGAATGGCTGGATTCACACGTGGGCACCGCCGTTGCTCTTGAAAAATACACCCGCAGAGGTTGAAATCTACCGCGCCGGCGAAGAACAAGAAATCACGCGCCCGATTCCGAGACCGAGTTGGACGTGGGCATATCACCGAGAGGCGGAATACTTTGTCGCCAATGTCCGTAACGATGAACCCTTCCGATCTTCAGCCGAAGATACGCTCACGGATGTCAGACTTTTTGAGGACATCTATCGGATCTTCATTGAACAGCAGTCATAGTCGTTGGTTATCAGTTATCGGTTGTCAGTAAGAGGCGATTTGTAATAGAAAACCGTTATCGTCTAACTGAAAACTGGGTACTGACAACTAATGAGACTATTTGCGCATCAATATCTCTGTATTATTAATGTTCACAGCGAGTTCGTAGTTATCCTGCAAATACGCCGCAATCAAGGGGTGTCGCTCCTCAACACGGATACCGTCGACAGCATCGAACCAACCTCCTGTTTTAAAGATTACCAGACGCGTTTTGTCTTTTTCAAGGGCTGCAACGACCTCTTGCTGCATTGCAGGTGTCGATGCGTACGAGACCTGATGGAAACGAGAGACACCCGGTCGGTTCGCAAAGAAATAGTAGGCACCCTGACTCGTGAAATCAAAAATCTTTTCGTTCTCTGCAGTGTTTTCCTGAATATAAGCGACGACCTTTTGGATCTGTTCAACTTGGTCATCCGGGATGTCCACCGCGCCCGCGCGTGCCAATTCCTCTGGCACAACGTTTTGTTTGAACGGATTCTGACGCAACCGCTGCCATTTTCCACTGAAACCCGCCAATGGATGATGCACCTCACCAACATACCAGCAGAATATGAGTGTCGGAATGAGTACCCATGCTGCCTTCACTGCAGTGTGCCAACGGCTTTTGCCTCTTAGAGACGATAAACCGACCCGGAACATATTGATAATACCTCCCTCCAACGGAAGCAGACAGAGCAGCCATAAGAAAGTCGCCCCGAATGTCAGATGCCCGCCATCCGAACGCCCCAAAGCCGTCCGGAAAAAGGCAACGCCACCGAGGAGTAAGAGGAGAAGTTTCATTGTGTTGGTGGAGTGCGTGCTGGATAAGCCGCGGTAGGTCAGGTAACCCGCAACAATCAGAAAGATACAGATCGGTAGATACCACCGAAATCCTACGCTAAAGATAAAGGCAGACCATCCGTCCGACGACAATAGCACCAGTGTTTTCGACAGAGATGGAAAAGCGAGTCCCCATGTCGCCAGTTGATACCGACACTGGATATAAGAATTCCAGATCGCATCGTCCAAGGCACCATGCGAGAAAAAGTAGGCAGCTATGGGGAGAAAGCCTAACAGCACCCCGCAGCTATAACCGATGATCGGAAATAACCGTTTCCTCACACCCGTTTCTTGTTCGTGTCGGTTTTCGGCACCGATACTATTTTGTAACAAGGCATATAGGCACAGAAACAGTCCGATTGCACCTAAAGAGTATAACCCGATTTCAGTGCTATACCAGAAGGCTAAACTCGTGAAGAGTCCGGAGAGGAGGAGTTTCCACGAAAATACCGTGCGCCTTGATCTACCTTGCGGAGACATCAGGAAATTGACAGCGAAGGCGAAACTGATTAAGCCGAGGCTATGCCGCGCCGATACCCAGAAATCTGTCCCGGAAGCGATAAGCACGCATAAAAAGGCGGTCAGGAATCTGCCCCGAAAAACCTGTAAACCGAGCAGATAAAGCCCGACATAACCGAGCGGATTTAGGATACGCTCCATTGTACGCAACCCGAACAGGGTCGGCTCAAAGATCTGACCACCGACCCACGCCAAATAAGCGTTTTGGAAGAGTCCGTGCTGGACATAGATATCCCGAAACGGGACACCACCCCGCAGCATCTCATTAAGCGGCGCAAGTCGTTCACCCTCATGGAATAGGTCTATATTGCCGTGGATATTTCCAGAGTAGATCAGGAGATAGATAAAAATAGGGAGGACGATGTATTCGAGTCCAGTCCGCCAGAACCTCCGGACGCTATAGCCACGGGACCCCGTTTCTTCACCTTCTTCGCTGGCGAGATTTTCAACCGCGTCCCTTGAAGTCCACAGCCCGGGAAAATATCGCCTATACAATAGGACCAACTTCAGCAGCACCGACAAAATGATGGGAAAGGCTAAACCTATCAGCGCGTTCTGACCGATATAGTAGACCTGTAGCCAACAGAGCCATAACGGGACAGATGCCAACGCATTCGCTTTAAGTACACGTGCGATCGGTTGTGTGGTTCGCTCGGCACACCAGCGCGAGTAAGTCCACCATCCCAACCAATATAGCCATACCGCTATCGGAATACCGAGCAGTGCCAGCAGATAGAAAAAGTATTCTTGTTGTTTCGGGTACGCATTCGCACTGAGCCAACCGACAACACCGGCGTTTGAGTGGTATTCAAAAGTAATGTATTTTTGGAGAGTTATCCCTAAGGCGACTGCAAGGGAGGCAGCGGAAAAAGTGAGGAGCCCAACGTAGGGCTTAAGGGCAGGGACTTTGACAACGCGCATGTCCGGCATAAATTGCTGAAGGTAGACTCGCCAGCGTTGCATAGTTCTTGCCTCAATACAAGCACAAACTCACTGTGCTTTTTAATGGCATCATTTGAAGATTGGAGAAAATCAACCGATGGTGTTAAGTTTCCCCAAGCGGCACCTTAACCTCGATAAAATCTCGCGCCGTTGCGTCCCATACGAAAGCCTTCACGGCGCGTATCTCAGTGCCGTAAACGGAGATTACCAGATAAGTCGTACCCGGATAGGTGGGTTCATCCCACAGCATCGCGTCTGCTTTATCTTTCTCTGAAAAATATGCTTCGTGGTTCGGGTGTGAATGGTAGAACGCCTTAATCTGCTGTGTTTCAGATGCTTTGGTAACCTTGAACAAATCATCTGGATGTATCACGTATGCTGTGCGTGCATCACGCGGATATCTATCAGGATCCTCCTGATGCAATTGGTTCTGTATATTACGGCATTTCCAGACAAATTCCTGCGTCCCATCGCTCAAAATGGCACCGCAACATTCATCGGGAAACTCCGATTTCGCGTGGTCAAAAATTTGGTTAAGAGTTTCTGGTTTTACAAGCATCAGTTTTGTTAGTTACCAGTTATCAGTTTTCAGTTACCAGAGGCTTTTGATAGTCCAAAGGTCTCTTTCTGACAACTGAAAGATTTTTCGCAGAAAAATCGTACTGACAACTGACAACTATTCCCCTGACAGCCGACAACCATTAAGATAAACTTCCGCCAGCAATCGCCGGAATAATGGAGATTTCAGCACCATCTGCGACAACGGTCTCTTTTCCGTCAAGGAAGCGGATGTCTTCATCATTAAGATAAATATTCACAAACCGACGGATATTTCCGCCTTCATCACAGAGGCGTTCTTTCATCCCCGGATAGTTCGCTTCAAGGTTTTCAATAACGCCTTCAATATTGGCACCTTCTGTCTCAACTTCCGCCATATTTTGCGTCAAGCGTCTCAGCGGGGTCGGAATACGGACTATTACAGCCATAAAATATATTTTCTCCTTTTGAGTGGTAGTCAGTTAAATCGAATAATGTAATCCACACTCTTTAGCGTTTTCATCTGCGTCAGCGTTTTCTAATGCGGGAGTTGCGTTTTGCCAACGCCACCGTCCCGCGCGATTCGGTTCCCCAGGTTTGATGGGTGTCGTGCAGATGATACATCCGATGGATTCATAATAGTGGCCTTGTGCGTCCGCCTCAAGCAGCGGATTCACAGGAATTTCGTTTTCACGGACAAACTGCCATACGTCATCGGTGCTCCACTGCAGCAGCGGACTCACCTTTAGCACGGGGTGTGTCGTTGATGAGATGATCTCCGCCTTTCGGTGCTGTTTTCTGGCATCGGACTGGTCATGCCGTATACCGGTTATCCAGACATCTAACGTTTCCAACAGCCGTTGCATCGGGCGGACTTTCCGGATGTTACAACAGTGTTCCTGCTTTGTTTTACTGTCAAAAAACAGGTATTCGCCATGTTGTGCGACCATCTCCTGAACTTCTTGCGGGTCAGGCTGAATCTGTTCGATGTGGATACCATAACGCGCTTCCACCTGCTCCAAGAAAGCGTATGTTTCTGGGAAGAGGCGCAGCGTGTCGAGTGTGCAGACCCTGAACGGCAACTGGTTTTCGGCAGCTATATGAATCATAACCATACCCGAAAGTTGCCCGCTTGTGACAATCGCGGCGCGTTCTTTGAACCGTTTAAAGAGAGAAAAAAGAATTTCTTGCGGACTCTCCGCCAACAGAATTTCTTGGCAGAGCGTCTGATCTACTGGATAGTTCAATGTTTTAATCGTGTTCCCTTAGTTAAAAAACTTACGGAAGCGTATCCATGATATCCGATTCGATTTCAAAATAACGACTCAAACTGAAATAGCGTTCTCCGGTGTCCGGAAGAATGGTAACAACTGTTTTATCGGGTCCCTGCGCCTTTGCAACCTGTAATGCAGCATAGACATTCGCACCAGACGACATCCCGACCAACAACCCTTCGGCTGTTGAAATTGATTTCATCATTTCGTAAGCCTCTTTTTCGGAGACTGTGATGACCTCGTCAATGACATCTACATTGAGCACTTCGGGGACCATCCCTGCGCCAAGTCCATCAATCCGAGTCGGCCCCGGCTGACCGCCGGATAGCACGGCTGAGACACGCGGTTCCACAGCAACTACTTTCACATTCGGACACTCCGTCTTCAGTACTTCTCCAACGCCTGTCAGTGTGCCGCCTGTGCCGACCCCTATAACGCAAAAATCGATGTCGGTGCCGATTGCCTTAAGAATTTCTACTGCTGTCGTGCGTCGATGAATTTCGGGGTTTGCGGGGTTCGTGAACTGGTTCGGCATATAGTGGCGTGGGTTTTGCCTAACAATCGCTTCTGCCTCCCAGATAGCACTTGCCATGCCGCCGTGTTCCGGCGTTAGCACAATTTTCGCACCGAAAGCGGAGAGGAGTTCATATTTCTCACGACTCACATTTTCTGGCATCGTCAAAACCACAGGATAGCCTCTCGCGATACCGACAATAGAAAGCCCCAAACCCGTATTGCCAGCGGTAGGTTCGACGATAGTATCCCCTTTTCTGAGGATGCCACGTTCTTCAGCGTCAACGACCATGGCATAACTAATCCGGTCCTTGATACTGCCGCCGGGATTGTAAGCCTCCAATTTTGCGAAGATCGTTGCATCGTCCTTACCGGGCAAGGCATTCAAGCGAATCGTCGGCGTATTCCCGATGAGGTCTGTCAGATTTTTAGCGATTTTCATTTCTGTTCTGCTTGTGTGCTTTAGACAATTGCCACTTTAAAGTATACCATAACCACTGCAAAAAGTCAAATTTTCAAATACATTGCACGTGATCAAGAGATATTCTCACAACGGCAGCAACTTATACCACTTATATTCTACTAAAAAAATAGCGGTAAATGAGAAAGTATGCAAAATTCCAGATCGGAGTGCCAGAGTTCTGCCATCTTTTTATCACGTGGATCTTAGACGTTCATGATGTTACTCTGTTGAAGTGAACTCTATAATTTTCCCTATGACGATTTGTGGGTCATCCTGCGTAGATAGGAATTGGGAATCTGTGATGCCCATTGATTTCAACCAGGTCTGCCAATATTCTTTAACAATTTCCAAGTCAAGCATGTGCCGATGTGTGATTTCAACCATCAAAAACTTCACGTTATAATTGCTGAAATCTTCTCCAATTTCCAACAAACCATGTTTTTCAGTGTGAAATTTCTGTTTCCAGTTTGGGGTCTCGCGTAACTTGGCGACTTGACGGTAAGAAATGTAGGTTCTCTTGGGCCGCTCAATTTGAATATTTTGGTTGAAATCAAGGTAACCATCGGAGAGGCAAATGATGTAGTTAAGAGCGTCAGGCTTTAGGTAGACTTCTGCACTATCTCGAAACCACTTCCAAACATCCGATCCAGTGAATACCTTCTGTTTACTGACAGATTGGTACAATTCGTCGATTGCTCCAATAAGTTTGGTTTTCATTTTTTTAAATTCTGGAGCTCCACCTGCTCTTTGCTCAGGTGTCGGCCAAATTTTGAGATTCATTAATGTTTGCTGTTGAATTGGATCAACATTTGGCTGTTCGGGGACGACAAAAGCAAGTGTGTCTTTAGAGCCGATATACAGATTTGGGCGTACAAATTTTTCCTCGAAGATATTAACGATACTTTCTGTAATTTTAATATCCTTCTTTACTTGATG
>VYCT01000386.1 GCA_009843785.1 Candidatus Poribacteria bacterium
GTTGGAATGTCAATTAGTTGTTTTGACTTTTGCCCAGACTGTGGTGAGCAGCTGTGGTTTCGGAGATACCGGCAGCGCAAATGCTGGATCGAACCAATCGGGATATACATTTATGCCACGACGTGTCAGCTGCTGGCTTAGGCGACTTGCCAAATCAATTTTAAAGATTTGTCGGTTTTCACCGACCTGCTTATGATAAGCGAGTGCGTCCATAGATGGGGCCCAAGTTGCATGCTCAGCTATGGGCTCTTTCTCAGGGACAAGTTCGTTCAGGCCAGCACTATCGCGATTGACGGCGTAGAGGATTCCTCTAACCGGACCGTGAGCCCCCAATCTCTCAACATGGGAAAAAGCGATGGTGCCATCGGGTGCCCAAGAGGGGTAGAACATCCGTAGTTGTTGTTCTGGGTGAAAAGTTTCCTTTTTTCCTGTGCGCAGGTTGTAGATGGCCATCGGCGACGGAGCTTGCCCTATGACATGTGCGGTAGCAAAGACTATTTCTGTTCCATCCGGCGACCATGCCGGAAACCCGCCCGTTCTGCCGCACCATGATAGACGCTCCTCTTTGCCATCGAGTGTCGCGATGTAGATTGCCCAGTCATCACCCTTATTTCCGAGATAGGCGATCTGTTTACCGTCAGGTGACCACGCCGGTTGTTGCCTAAAGGATCCGTTTTTAAAGACCTTCCTCACATTTTCTCCATTAGGATCCATGAGGTATAAATCATACACCCCATCCCGATTAGATATGAAAAGAATTTGCTCCCCAGTTGGGGACCAGACAGGTTGTGCGTCTCCGGCGGGATGCCGAGTTAATCTAATCTGTTGGCGGCCATCCGTATCCATCATGTAGATTTCGGCGTTGCCACTTCGGGTAGAGTTGAATATTATCTTCGGGCGCGTCGGAACCTGCGCCGAGACAGGACAAACACTGAAGCAAAACAGAGTGAAGTTGATGCAACACAGAAGGTAGAAATATGGCCGTTTCATAGTAGACTCCGTCGGTGTTAAGATTTAGTTTTGAATCTTCATTTTACCCCAGACAGTCGTCAGCAATTGTGGTTGTGGAGAAACAGGTAGGATGCTGGGGTCAAACCAGTCCCACCCTATATTTCCATTACGATGTTTACTTGGACCGATGCGCGCGAGCAGTGTCTCAGTGTAAGTGCCAAGGTCTATTTTAAACAACATATCTGAACCGTCAACTGTCTTTGGATAAAGGAGTTTTTTCCCGTCGGGTGACCATGCGAGTGTTCCGAAGGTATTTTTAACAATCTCTTCACGTTCTTTCCCATCGCGTCCGACAATGTAGATACTCGGTTCTCCCTCCCATCTCCACACGGAAAAGGCGAGTTGTTTCCCGTCAGGGGACCAAGCTGGATAGAGCGTATTGTCTCCTTGGATTTTTGGCTGGAGTATATCCTCTTCACGCGTTTCTATATTAATAATTCGCATACGCCATTCCGGCGATTTACCACTCACGAAGGCGATCTCGGTGCCATCGGGTGACCAAGCGGGAAAACCGCTAAACCCTCTTCCTGATTCGGCGATGCGTTCTGCCTCGCCGCCACCGAGTGGCTGGGTGTAGACTGCCCAATCCGGCTCGGGTGAATACGTAAGGTAGGCGATTTGTGTTCCATCGGGTGACCAAGCGGGTGCGGTTCTAAACGCCAAATCATCAAACGCTCGGCGTATATTTTTCCCATCGGGATTCATGAGATAGATGTCTGGAAGTCCTTTATGGTCTCGATCTGAGACAAAAGCGATGTGTTTTCCATCTGGTGACCAAGTGGGATCGGTATCGTCTCGGGGGTAGTTCGTCAATCTTATCTGTTGGCTGCCGTCAGTATTCATCACATAGATTTCTGCATTGCCGTGATTGCCATTCCGAGTGGATGCGAACACAATTTTAGCGCGTGTTGGGGCTTGTGCCGGGACACGGCAAATGCTGAAGCAAAGCAGAGTGAAACCAATGCTACAGAAAAGAAAAAAATATGGACGTTTCATAATAGACTCCATTTAGTCTTTAATTTTTATTTCACCCCAAACAGTGGTAAGCGACTGTGGCTGCGGGGAAACAGGCAAGACTTTTGGATCAAACCAGTCCCAACCTATATTCTGTCCATGGCGTATTGTTTGACCGAAGTGGGCGAGCAAGGTTTCGGTACCAGTGTCTAAGTTTATTTTAAAAAATAGTTTTCGGCCCCCAACAGTTTTTCGATAAAGCAGTTCTTTCCCATCGGGTGACCATGCAACCATTCTGGATGCATTTTCAACTATCTTCTCAAGATTTTTACTATCGCGATTGACGATGTAGATATAAGACTTTTGCTCGTCTGGCTTCCACCAATAAAAAGCAAGTTTTTTTCCATCAGGAGACCAAGCAGGATCCTGCATGTTACCTCCCTTAATCTTTGGCAGAAGTATCTTTTTCTCGTGGGTTTGTAGGTTAATAATCCAAATGCGCCATTCTGTCCGGCTGCCTCCGGTGAAGGCGATCTCAGTGCCATCCGGGGACCAATCAGGGAAACCGCCAGGGTATATTCCTGCTTTGGAAACACGCTCCGCTGTTCCGCCCTCTATTGTGTTGAAGTATACTGCCCAATCTGGTATAGGTGAGTATGTATGGTAGGCGATTCTTTTGCCATCGGGTGCCCAAGCGGGCGCGGTCCTATAGTCCAACTCGTCAAATGCAGGGCGTATATTTTTTCCGTTAGCATCCATGAGATAGATATCAAAAACCCCGTTCTGTCCTCGTTCTGAGACAAAAGCGATGTGTTCCCCCGTTGGTGACCAGGTAGGATCGAAATCGTCTCCTGGGTGATGCGTCAATCTTATTTGTTGGCTTCCGTCAGCGTTCATCACATAGATTTCAGCGTTACTATTTCGGGTAGAGGTAAACACAATTTTGGCGCGCTTCGGTGCTTCTGCGCCAATATTAAACAGATTTGAGAGAACCAATACCAAACTGGTGCTAAATAGAAGGGAGAGTCTCGTAATTTTCATCGGTATTTTCTCCAAGGGACATGTGGACCAATAGGTGGTATAGGAATATTTCTGTTATTCTATTGTTATGGTGATACTGTTGGAGGTAAGCATTGCCTTGCCGAGCAGTGCCTTAACAGGGAGATAAATGTCCTTGTCCTTCTTTTGAAGGAACTCAATCTGCTGTTGGATATCGTTAACTGCGGAACGTTTGTCTGCGGCAGAGACATGTGCATCTGCCACTTTCTGGATCCGTTTAATCTCCTCTTCCAATTCTATGACCTCTGGATGTCGTTTTTTCAAAAAATATCGGTAAACCGGTAATTCCATTGCGAACGTGATTATGTAATCACCTTTCTCCAACTGATAATATTTCTGTAAATCATCCAAGGAGACGACCTGTGTTGTCCCAGCTTTTAATTCCAATCCTTGGATACACTGAACAGATTTCCCATCTTTTTCGATAAAGATTTCTTCGGAATTCGGTGCAGTAACTGCACGTTTGGGTTCGACAGTATTGCCATTAGTATCCGTAACCCCTAAGCGGGCAAATGCGCCCGATGTTGAGACGTTGGCATAAGGCACGAGCAGGTCAAATTTTCCATTCTGAATGCTGAGTTCGATCGGTATGGTATCTTTAGATGTGTAAGTTGCCTCGGGTGTTGAGAGAGCGAGCATTATCCCTGAAGTGGCTGTTGTCACATCCGTTGGCGAAGATTGCGTTTGCAAACCCGTGATACACCCCATCATGCTGAAGGTTAGCAGTAGATAGAGTAGGATTGTGTTTTTAAATGTTTGCATAAAAATTTCCATGCTATAATGAGTCAACGTTCTCAGGCAGCGTAAAGTTATAGGATGTTTGAACCTGCATGCTGATGGGTTTACCGTCTTTTGTTGCTGGATCAAAAGTGCATTTCTTCAACGCCTCAATTGCTGCCGCCTCAAGTCCAAATCCGAGATTTGTGAGTGCTACAATATCTTTTGGGGAGCCGTTCTCATCAATGGTAAACTGTAAAAGCACTTCACCCCCCTTTTTTGTCTCGTTGAGACTCTTCGGATATTCCGGTTTCACTTTATTTTTGAACTTAGGGTGAACCACTGAGGCGAAGTCCTCAAACCCTGATGGCGTTTCGCTCTGTGTCTGTCCGGCAGGTGGCTCTGTTTCCGGTTCTACATGACGGTTTGCCTTTCTGAAGGGACGAATTTGCTTAAGTCCAACTGGTGGCTCTGTTTCCGGTTCCACCGTCACAGTAATGCTGTTTGATACAAGCGATGCTTTTCCACGCAGCGATTTAACGGGTAGGTAAATATCTTTCACCGCGTCCTTGTGCCGTTCTTGAATAAACTTAATCTGTTCTTGGTAGTAACTGAGGGCATCTTGCTTTGCAGCACCTTGAAGGTTCGGGTCGTTCTGGATGCGCGCCATATCTTGCTTTAATTCTCGGATTTCAGGATGTTCTTCGGTTATAGATTCTGTGTAAACTTCGAGTTCGATTGAAAGCGTTACGGTATAAGTTCCGGGCTGCAACAGGTAGTATCTCTGAATGTCTTTCAATTTTAGTTCTTGAGTCTCGGATGCTTTGAGTTCAAACCCGTGAATACACCGGACCGTTTTTCCGTCGCTCTGCACGTATTTTTGCGGGTTCTCTTGCGTAATTGGGTGCTTCGGATTAACAATCTGTCCGTTCGCGTCGTTCACAGTTATTTGCGTAAATGCGCCCTTCGTTGCGACACTGAAAGATGGGACGAGCAGATCAAATTTTCCGTTCTGAATGTTGAGTTCAAGCGGAATGGCTTCCTTCGTCGCATAATTCGTTTTAGGCGTTGAAAGTTGGAGTTCTGCGAGGGCAGTGGGCGTTTCCGTTTCTGCAGCCGATGTGGCTTCATCGGTTTCTGGTTGGGTTGTCGTTGTCTGTAGGCTTCCGATACATCCGATGATTGTGACAACACTCAGTAAAAGAAAAAGGGTAACAAATGTTGGTGTAATTTTCAGGTTTCCAATATCGCGAAATATCATTTTGTTCCTCCTGATATGTTTAGATTTGCTATAATGTGATGCCTAACCCGGCCCGGTCAGGTACTTCAATAGAGCCATTAACGATTTTCTCCGGTGGTTCAGTAAGTGAGGCGCGCCACTCGACTTCTCCCCACGCGTATTCAAGGATTGCGAAATTCGGCACACTTGCCATACATTGCACACTGGCAGCGGTTGCGACAGGCCCGCTCGGATTGTGAGGCGTTATGCTAACATTTCGCGCGGCGGCGAGTATGGCTATTTTCTTTAGTCCCGAAAGTCCGCCGACATGTTTGACATCTGGCAAGATGTAGTCAACGTGTGTTTGGGTTAGCAATCTATCAAAGTCCGTGAGGGTTCGTAAACGTTCACCCGTTGCGATCGGGATCCCGATGGAACGGCTTATATGCGCGAAGGCATCCAGATTTTCCAACGATACCGCATCTTCAATCCAGAAGAGGTGTAAGTCCTCGAGTTCTTTTGCGACTTGGATGATAATGCCGGGGTTAAAACGGCTGTGGCAATCCACCATCAGGTCGATATCTCCGCCGATCGCTGCGCGAATTGTACGGATGCGATCGATGCCTAAACAGATAGCGGGTGTTAAACTTCCACGCGAAATATTAGCGACTGAAACATCGTCAAAAGGCGCGCATTTTATGGCGGTAAAACCTTCAGCAACGGCGCGCTCGGCATTGTTAGCGAATCCGAAAGGGCTGCGATCCAGGGTTGCGCGGTTGATATTCGCGTAGAGGCGAATTTTTTCTCGGCACTTGCCACCTAACAGTTGATAGCTGGGTACGTCTAATGCCTTGCCAGCGAGATCGAACATCGCCTGCTCAATTCCGCTGAATGCGGTATGATAGGTATGGCTTTCAGTGTCTCGGTAGAAACGTTGGCGGAATGCCTCGAGTTGAAACGGATTCCATCCGACGAGTGCAGGCTTGAGGGTATCAATAATATGTCGAACGCGGTCATCATCTCTACCGTGGGAAGCCTCGCCGACCCCCATTGTGCCGTTATCAGCGTGTACCTTGACGAAAAGCCAATTGCCGCGGTGGTTTACCTGAACGACCTCAGTCTCTATGTCAGTGATTTTTAGTGTCTGCATGTGCGTATGCGATAATGTCGCGTGGCGAGGTATTTATGCCTCGCCTCACAGAATCTTCGTTAGGATGCCGCTGCCCATTTCACGCCTTGCGTGAGAAATTTCTGCATCCCTGCGCGCTCAAAAGTCCCTGGTCCGTGTCCTAAAGTCGTGTAGAAGACGCGCCCAGAACCGTAAGGCTTTACCCATGCCATAGGATGTGCTTTGCCGAACCATTCGGCGGATGCCAAGACATGGATATGCGGATCGTGTGCAGAGATATAGATTTCATCTTCTACATCAAAATCTTCAACGCCTTGGGTTGTCGGGTGCTCGTTATCTTCAATATGGACGGTAAAGGTTGACCCCGGTGGATGCCAATTGGCTGCCCCGCCGACAAGGTCCATGGCGCGACCGCCGATCCACCACGCCGTGCCGTGAATGCCAACTAACCCTTTACCTTCGCTCACAAATTGGAATAAACCGTCTTCTTCAGTTTGGCTTAAATCGGATACGCGTGCGACAGATCCGTCCTCTTGGCGTTCCGTGCGCGTGAAGCCGGTGCCAAAAACACACGCATCATAGGTCTGTAACTCGGATGATGCTAAGATCCCTTTATCATCGGTTAGCGTTGCTGAGATGTCAGCATCTTCGGAAAGAAAATCGTGGATGACGCTGGCACTTGCATTAAAACGGTGGTTTTCACCTGACAGTACAAGGATTTTCGACATGAGAGTCTCCTTAGGAACGGCACTAAAGCCGCCGCTCCCGATGCGTAATTGAACGTAAGAACTGCACTTTGTGGCAACAGTTTAATGCAAAATCTAAATTGTGTCAAACCAATTCTGAAAAAAGATAATTTTGACAATAATGCTGCAACGTGATACAATAGAATTAATATATTTATGAGAGAATCGGATGGAAGGTTATGAAAACGAATAGTGTTACGTTGACCCTTGGGCAGATTGTTGCCGGCGGTGTTATTGGACTGGTCGGGGGTTGGGTTTGCCTGTTTGTCTTTGAGAATTTTATTTGGCAGGTACTGCTCGGGGATCGAATCAATCACGGTTTCTGGGTAGGTTTATTTTTGCTCATCTCGCTGATTGTCACCTATGGTGTCGTAATTATGGGAGCGGGCGTAGGGATGCGTTTTGTGAGTCAGAAGTTCGGTGTTGATATTCCGCTAAAACCGCTCTGTTCGGGCGCGTTTTTGGGGCCGCCTGCTGTTGTTGGCTTGCTTGCGCTTCTTAACGTGCCATGGGAGATATTTGGCAAGCCAAACTTGATCTTGGCGTTGCTAATCCCTGTGCTTAAGACGCTCGCGTATATTATTTCGTTACCGATGCGCGGGTGGGTGTCCGTAGGTTTACCGGTCGAAATTTGGTATATCCTTGCTGTCCCTATCGGTGCGATAGTGGGGTATAGGTTAGAGTTGTCCGTATCGGCGCGCGATGTTGCGCTTATGGTATAGGTTAACAGGTGTGGAAAGGACTGAGGTGAGCGCAGAGCAGGCGTAAATTTGCGAAAGGCTTCCTTCAATGAAGAATTGCGAAAATTTAAGAGCGCGTGCTGGAGGGTTTAACCATCAAAATGCAGTATGATGATAAGCCGAGGGACGAGTGTGGTGTCTTCGGTGTTTTCGGCCATCCAAGAGCCGTAGAGTTGACCTATCTGGGGTTACGTGCCCTTCAGCATCGAGGGCAAGAGAGCAGCGGCATTGTCGCATCAGATGGCGAGAAATTTACGTATCACCACGGCATGGGTCTCGTTCACTCTGTGTTTAGTGCTGAGACTTTAGGAAAACTGGAGGGTCATATCGCTATTGGGCACAACCGCTATTCGACGGCGGGGGCAAGCACGCTTGAGAATGCGCAACCTCTGGTCCGAAATTACAAACAGGGCCCGCTCGCGCTTGGTCACAACGGCAATCTTGTCAATGCTGTGCACATTCGGAATCATTTGGAGAACGCTGGCTCCATCTTCAGTACACGTTTGGACACGGAAGTCATTTTCCACTTGATCGCACATTCGCGGAAGCAGGCTTTAGAGCATAGGATCGTTGACGCGCTACGCAGTGTTGAAGGTGCCTATTCGTTCGTATGCATGGATAATACCACGCTGATGGGGGCTCGTGATGCGCACGGGTTCCGTCCGCTGTGGCTCGGTAAGCTTGGTGATGCGTATGTGTTAGCCTCCGAAACGTGTGCATTTGATGTCATTGAAGCAGCACCGATCCGTGAGGTAGAACCGGGAGAATTGGTATTTATACGCTCTGCACATCTCGGTTTAGAATCGTTGCGCTTTCATAAGAGACAGTCGGAGTTATCGCAATGTATCTTTGAATATATCTATCTGGCACGTCCGGATAGCATGATGTTCGGGCACAGTGTGAACAACCCGCGCCGAGAGTTCGGCAGGCAGCTGGCGCGCGAACACCCGGTCAAAGCGGATGTTGTGATCCCGGTGCCTGATTCCGCGACGATTGCTGCACTCGGCTATGCTGAGGAGTCTGGTATTCCGTTTGATTTAGGGTTGTCGCGGAACCCTTTCGTTGGCCGCTCTTTCATGAACCCGACGCAGGATATCCGGGAACTGATGGTAAAAGTGAAGTTGAACCCGATACGCGATGTGTTGCGCGGGAAACGGGTTGTGCTCGTAGATGATTCGATTATGCGTGGAACAAATAGCAGGAAACTTATTAAAATCGTTCGGCAGGGCGGCGCGACCGCCGTACATCTCCGGATCGCATCGCCTCCGAATAAGTTTCCGTGCTTCTACGGCGTAGACACGCCGACCCGTGGTGAATTAATTGCGAGTTCGCACACGATTGACGAGATACGGAAGTATATCCGCGCGGATAGTCTCGGTTATCTAAGCATTGAAGGGTTGCTCAATTCGGTGAAGGCATCTCAGGATTTTTGCACCACCTGTTTTGATGGGGAATATCCTATCCCACTTGTGGAAGAATCTTCAGAACAACTGCCGTTGATTATGTAGATTTACTGAATGTTTTAATGATGGTCTTAGCACCTACGAGGAAAATTTTTATGCTGATTTTTAGGCAGAATAAAAAAAGTGGGAATCAGAAAAGACCGAATCCGATAGGTACACCGCAAGGACGCAATACGCTTATTTCCCTGCTGATTTGTGCGATTCTCGGAATGGTTTTGAGTTGGGTGCTTCCTGTACTGCTTGAGAAGTTGCAGCCAAATATAAAACCTGACAAAGCGCAGGAGATCGGTGTTCTCGTTGCTTTAGGTATTAGCGGTGTTGTGTTAGTCATTAGTTTGTTAAGACCGAGGAAAAGCGTTTCTCCGCTTCGCAGACAATTATTGAAGGAACAAGAGAAATCAGATGGCAGATAAAAATCAGTTGACGTATGCTAATGCCGGGGTCTCGTTTGAAGCAGAGTCCGAAGCAATATCTCGGCTTAAACCTCTTGTCCAGACGACCTACCGCCCTGAGGTACTCAGCGATGTTGGAAGTTTCGGGGGGCTTTTTGCACTCAAATCGTATCAAGCACCGGTGCTTGTTTCCAGTACGGATAGTGTTGGCACAAAGTTAAAGGTCGCGTTTAAAGTGGGGCGACACGACACCGTTGGCTTTGATATTGTCGCACATTGTGGTAACGATATTGTTGTCCAGGGCGCGGAGCCGCTTTTCTTTTTGGATTACATTGGGATAAGTAAGGTAGAACCCGCGGTGATTGAAGGTATTGTGACAGGTCTCGCAGCGGGATGTCGAGAGATTGGTTGTGCATTAATCGGCGGTGAAATCGCAGAACTTTCAGATATTTATACGCTCGGTGAGTACGATTTGGTAGGGACCATTGTCGGCGCAGTTGAGAAAGCGGACGTGATTACCGGTGAAAAGATCGCCCCTGGCGATCAACTCATCGGGTTAGGCTCGGCAGGTTTGCATACCAACGGCTTTTCCCTGGTCCGCCGTATTCTATTTGATAAGTGTGGCTATGATGTTGATACCTACATCCCTGACCTCTCTGCCACAGTTGGGGAGGCACTGCTGGTGTCCCACAAAAGTTATGTGAAATCTATTCTGGAACTTCGCAAGATCTGCGAGATTAAAGGGATTGCCCATATCACTGGTGGTGGGTTGCCTGCGAATGTGCTACGAATTCTGCCGGACGGATGTGTTGCCAATATTCGGAAGCAGACATGGGAGATTCCGGCTATTTTCCCGTTTTTACAGGCGAAAGGCGATGTGGAAGAGACAGAGATGTATAGGGTCTTCAATATGGGCGTTGGTATGGTAGTGGTACTTGCGCCTGATGCTGTTGATGCTGCCTTAGCGTCGCTGAATGCCTCTGGAGAGTCTACTTCCCTCATTGGAGAAGTGGTCGCAGGCGAAAAAGGGGTGCAAGGTGTCGGTTCCTAATACAGATGCACAGACGACTCCTCCGCTTTTAGATGCGGCTGCGCTGCAAGCATTGACGGTTTTGCTTGACGAAACACACCCACAGGTTGTTTTAGCAGCATTCCAAGATGTAGATGATAACGACGCTGCGCTCTTTTTTGTGTTGTGCGCGCAGCTGAAAGGTGAACATAACGGGGATGCTCTCGCCGCGCATGTTGGAAAAATTTTCGCGATGTTACCCTTTGATAAGCAGGTACGCATCGCTGAGAAGGTGACAACAACAGAGATCGTTGATGCCGAACGCGCCGCACAAATCTGGGACGAACAGGTTGCGAAGATTAAGGAAGCACTCCAAAAAACGACCTTCTTGGGGGAAGGCGCGACGAACTTGGCTAAGCTGTTGTCCTATATGGATATAGCAGAACAGAATAGGTTGTTAGAGCGGTTGGCAGAGAAACAACCGGAGATGGTAGAGAGTGTCTCTGAGAAACTGTTTACCTTTGAAGACTTAAGTAATTTGGAGAATGAAGCGATCAAAACTATCCTACAGGTATTAGACAAACCGACCTTAGCACTTGCCCTGCACAATGCCCCGACTGAAATACACGATCGATTTTTAGAAAATATGTCAGCATCGCAAGCGGAAGTTGTTGAAGCAGAGATTGCGCAATTGACGTTTGAGCAGACGCAGATCGCCGATACGGCTCGGCAATCCGTTGTCAGTTTGGTGCGGAACTTCGCAGCGAAAGGGTTGCTAAAAATCGGGTGAACTTCTTCGGTTTCTTACGTTCAGCGCGCCGCACCTGCGTTTGACGAAGCATACCGGAAGTTCTGCGACTCATTCCGTTTTTCCGCCTATAAGCGCGAAAGGATAACAAGCGGCGTGCTTAGTCGTCAAGTTCAAACTCGTAGGTTATTTGAACCTGTTTGCTGATAGGTGTATTCCCCTTCATTGCTGGGCGAAAAGAAGATTTTTTGAACGCCGCGATTGCCGCCTCTTCGAGCCCAAATCCGAGGTTTGTCAATGCTACAATGTCTTTTGGAATACCTTTTTCATCGATGGTTGCTTGTAAAATAACGTCGCCGACCTTACCTGCCTTTTTAGCATTTTCCGGATACTTCGGTTCTACTTTAATCTTGAACGCAGGGTCAGTCGTTGCTTGTTCAGGGGTGACGTCAATATTGCCTACGCTCAGTGATTCATCGGGGACAGGCGTATCGAGTTTATCAAGGAGTGTTGGTGCTTCACGTTCGATCTCAAAGCCTGGTGCCGTTGTCTCGGGTTCGATCGTTGTTTTCGGTTTTACAAAATTCCGATCGACATTTAAGGGTGTGAGACCTTCACTAACGTCAGGTGTTGTGAGATCAAGTGCTGCGTCCGGGCCTTGGGGGATTGTGAACCCATCTTTTGGCAGTTGGGCGGTGTTAGTCCTTACCGGCTGCTTGAGAAGGGGTTTCTGTTGAGTCCGTTGTGCCACGTTGAATTTCGGTGCTTCCCGGCGTATGAGCCGGCGTTTGGCTTTTGACTCTTCTGTGACGATACTGACATCAAAAGTCTCACTTTCCTGTTCAATCTGATCGACAATAACGTAAGTCGTAATAAATATGGCGATGAGGACATGAAACGCCATTGCGACTGAAAACGCGGTGGAATTCTGTTTAGTGTGTTTCTGCGTGATAGGGTGTTTCGGCAGGTTTGCTTGTGCGTTGGAGATGTCGCTCTGCTGGCTCGGATCTAGCGAAACCTTCTTCAATGCCACAAAACGCTTCGGTTTCTTACGTTCAACGCGACGCTCTCGCATTTGACTGAGCATACCGGAAGTTCTGCTACTCATTCGCTTTTCCTCCTATAAACAGAAGAGGGATAGTTTCGGTCTTAGGATGCTATTATCGTGTGTAGTTGACCGAAACCGGCGTTGCAAAGATACTTTAAAAACTATTCGCAAGTACTTATTTTAACGTCAAGTACTGCCAAGACGTTTAATATGACTCACAAAATGTAGTAAAATCCTTAATTATAGCGTAAATATATCCTAATTATAACATATTTTCACTTATGTGTCAATTTTTTTACCACTCAATTAC
>VYCT01000052.1:0-529 GCA_009843785.1 Candidatus Poribacteria bacterium
ATCTATTGATGAAATTATAAAAGTGTATAATTAATTAAAAGCTTTACTATAAAAGGGTACCCAATGCTATCTTTGGAGCACCTGATTTTGAGAAAATTCGGGATCTCCCCGTAGATAGCCAAGACTACCAACTCGGGATCAAAGTTGCCTACCTCTTTACAAAAATCGAACCGGGGTCACCGTTCGGTTCAAGTTGCCCCGGTTTTCTCGTCGGTCCCGACTTGCTAATGACAAATCATCATTGTGTTCACAGCAACTTCGGGCACCCAGTGTCCCCTGAACTCATGGAAGTCTACATGGACTATTATCAGGAGCCGGAAATCGAACAGTATTTACCGAAGGGTGCCGCGCCTGACCTTGTTGTTGAATCTGCCCGCGTTAGCAAGGAATTCTTACGCCCCGGTGAAAGTTTTACGCTCTATCTGACTGTCAGAAACCAGGGGACTACCGCTTCGCCAACAACCCTACAGTATTACTACTGTAGAGTTCAATCGGTTTTGCGTAGGATATCCGGTGCGTTCTCCAGATA
>VYCT01000052.1:539-12465 GCA_009843785.1 Candidatus Poribacteria bacterium
AAATCTATTGATGAAATTATAAAAGTGTATAATTAATTAAAAGCTTTACTATAAGGTTTGATTAAGGCGATTCAGATAATTTATTGGGGGTGGTTGATAAAGATGAATTCAGATAGGTGGGATTTCTTTAGCGTTAAATAGACAGGGCACAGAGGTCATCGCTGTGCCAGTTAACCGTGCGATCATCAATCTTGGCTGCACCCCGTTTCAGGTACCCGTCAATGGATTTACCTTCAAGTACCCGGACTTCAAATTCATAAGGCGGATCGATTTTCAATGGAGCAATCTCAGCGATATTTCGGCACGCCGCCGCAGCAGTCTCTCGAATCAGTTCTCGCGACCGTTGTGGTGAAAGATGCAGCGCGAGTTCTTGTCCGAGACCTTGTTTCGTTTCAACGCCGTAAATGTTAGGTATAAGCTGCTTCGCTTCTATGACGGCTTTATCGTCGCCAGAGATGAAAACCGTTGGAACATTGAAAGTGCCTGCAAGTGCTGCACGGCACCCGAATTCTCCAATCAGTTCTCCGTTGAGTTTGTAGTATTCAATTGACAAGGAGGAATATGTATGACTCAACGGCGCGTTTGGCGTGCCTGCCATGGCGTGTTGCCCTACGAAAAAGAGCGCGTCATAACTTGCGTCAAGATAGTAGGGTGGACGAATCGGTCCCCGTGCAATTAACTTCGCCTCCGGATGAAAGTCAAGCACATCAATCCCGCCAGTCCCGTGTCCATCCCAAACTACAATTTCCGCGTCCGCGTCCACATCAAGAATGCCATCAATAGCCGCATTTACCTCCTGCGTCAATAATTTCATGGCAGTCTGTTTCTGGGGACCTTCTTCACGGGTTTGACTGAAGCGAGATACCATCGCAACGCCTTCCAAGTCGGTCAAAATGTAAATCTTCATTGGCTGGATCCCACCAGATTTGAAAACAGTTGAAAAATTAAGACTTCAGACCGCGGCTTAAGGGATTGAACCGACCGAAGTAGAATACTCACGGATTACGGGAACCAAACGTTTGTGAGTGCTATCTATTCCACAACACGTCAAGGGGGACAGTTATACTATGACACAGTCCACGTTTCACCGGCGTTGAGAAGTGCCTCAAGATCGCCATCACCCATGCGTTCTCTTGCGGTGCGAATCTGGTTGGTCATCGCATCTTCGTAAGAGGATCGCCGAACACTACGGAAAATACCGATAGGATGGGGCATGTCGGGAGTCTCACTCATCCCCGCTAAGAAATTTGCGAGCGTGGTATCCTCCGCGTATTGATCATGGACGATAAGGTCGTCGGCTGCACCGTTCTCGTTGTTTGCTGTGGTGACTTCTGGGTGGAAATCTTTGAGTCGGATCCCTTTTTCGCTTTCTTTTCCAAAAACAAGCGGTTGTCCATGCTCAAGACGGACAGTATTTTCAGTTTTTGTGGTCTTATCCGTAAACTGTTGGAAGGCATCCTTGTTAAAGATCGGGCAATCTTGATAGATCTCAAGAAAAGAGGTGCCTTTATGTTCAAACGCTGCTTTTATGGTGGATCGTAGGTGGTCCGGATCTCGGTCCAATGAGCGTGCAACGAAGGTTGCCCCCGAAGCCAAAGCGAGGCTAATTGGGTTAAAGGGTGCTTCAAGAGATCCGAGGGGCGTTGATTTCGTCGTTTTTCCCTGCTCGGACGTTGGTGAATATTGTCCCTTTGTGAGTCCGTAGATGCGGTTGTTGAACAGCAACATATTCACATCGAAATTGCGGCGCATCAAATGGATGAAATGATTACCACCAATCGAGAGCGCATCGCCATCTCCTGTTATAATCCAGACAGAAAGGTCAGGGTTCGCCATTTTTACACCGGAGGCGATGGTTGGTGCTCTGCCGTGAATCGTGTGGAAGCCATAAGTGTTCATATAGTACGGGAACCGACTTGAACACCCGATACCGGAGATAAAGACGATGTTTTCTTTCGGGATGCCGAGGTCCGGCATAATGCGTTGTGTTTGGGTAAGGATCGAGTAGTCGCCACAACCCGGGCACCAGCGTACATCTTGGTCGGACTCAAAGTCTTTTTTTGTGAGGGTGGGTGCTCCACCCGGAATCCGTGAAGTTCTTTTCCTTTTCATGATGTATTACCGCCTTTGGCGTTTGAGGTTAAAAGTGTTCTATTTTTTCAATATTTCGTCTATTTTGGCATGCAACTCAAAAACATGGAAGGGTTGCCCCTGCACCTTGTTAAGCCCGATCACGTCAATAAGATAGGTGCTACGAATGAGTTGGAGGAGTTGACCGCTGTTGAGTTCGGGAATTAGAACCTTTTTGAATCTCTGTAGAATGTCGCCTAAGTCATTTGGGAACGGGTTCAGGTGTCGGAGATGAACGTGTGCTACTGGGACCCCTTCTGCAACATAATTCTCCACTGCGGTCCGGATCGCCCCAAAGGTGCCGCCCCACCCGAGCAAGAGGATTTCGCCTTCTTGTGAGCCGAAGACTTCAGTCGGTGCGAAATCATTGGCAATGCGAGCAACTTTTTCTGCACGGATTTCGACCATTTTTTCATGATTTTCGGGGTCGTAACTGACGTGTCCTGTCACATCGGATTTCTCCAAGCCACCGATGCGGTGTTCTAATCCGACGGTACCGGGTTTCGCCCACGGACGTGCCAATGTTTCTGGATCGCGTAGATAGGGTTCAAATCCGTTACCAGTATCTGCACTCACCGCAAAATTCGGTCGGATCTCAGGTAATTCGGAAAGCTGCGGAATTTTCCACGGCTCAGCCCCCATGCCGATGTAAAGATCGGAGAGGAAAATTACAGGTGTTCTGTATTTGATGGCGATGTGGCACGCTTCATAGACGGATTCAAAACAGTCGTATGGACGGGAGGGAGCGACGATCGGGATAGGCGACTCGCCGTTCCTACCGTAAAACATTTGTAGAAGATCGGACTGTTCCGTTTTTGTCGGCATTCCTGTTGAAGGCCCTGCGCGCTGGATATTGCATATCACGATGGGGAGTTCGGCAATCATCGCGAGATTGATCGCTTCTGATTTGAGGGCAAGCCCGGGACCACTACTCCCGGTGACACCGAGCGCGCCGCTAAATGCTGCACCGATTGCTACCCCGACGGCTGCAATTTCATCTTCCATCTGCATAGTGATAACACCGAAATTTCGATAGAGGGCGAGTCCGTGAAGGATATCGCTCGCAGGCGTTATCGGATAGCCACCGTAAACAAGCGGTAATTCGGATTGATGCGCCGCAGCGACGAGCCCAAGCACCGTCGCCATGTTGCCATCAATATTTCGATAGGTACCCGGTTCAAAAACAGCCGGTTTCACATCGTAGGAAACGGCAAACTGTTCGGTGGCTTCGCAGTAAGTATTTCCGGCGCGGAGTGCCAAGATGTTTGATTCAATGTATTGTGGTTTTTTAGCGAACTTTGTTTTCACCCACTTCATCGCGTATTCCATCGGACGATTGTAGAGCCAGAGGATCATACCGAGGGCGAAAAAGTTCTTACATAAGTCCATTTCCCGTGTTGACAGTCCTGTTGCTTCAAGTGTTTTGCGGGTAAGCTGCGTGAGTTCGACTTGGAAAACTTGGTATTTTGTGAGTGTGTCGCCTTCAAGCGGATTACTTTCGTAACCAGCGAGGCGTAGATTGCGGCGCGCAAAATTATCGACATTTACAATGAGGATGCCGTTAGGTTTGAGTTTGTGGAGGTGAACTTTTAAAGCGGCGGGATTCATCGCTACGAGTACGTCACAGATATCTCCAGGGGTGTGGATCTGTTCGCTTGAGAAGTGGAGTTGGAACCCGGACACACCTGCTAACGATCCGGCGGGGGCGCGAATCTCAGCGGGGTAGTCGGGTAGCGTGGCGACATCGTTACCAATAAGGGCGGTGGTTTCTGTCATTTGTGTGCCAATGGTCTGCGACCCATCGCCGGAGTCGCCAGCAAATAGGATTGTCGCTTCCTCGATTTGCTCTACTGGCTTGCGCATCACAATTGCTTCCTTTTTTATGTAATAGGTGCACGCTGGGGAGGCATGCCTTCAGGATATTAAATCATTGGGTTCGCACTCGGGAACCGCACCTGAAAATATGATATGTTTTAAACGTCTACGCGCCTTCGCGGGCTTTAAATGCATCGCGAACAGGTCTCGGAGGTAGCGTTAAGACTTCTTGCGGAAATTCCTCTATGAGATAGGAGATCACATCACGAATAGATACCATGCCAAGTGGACGATTCTCAGTATCAACAATGGGGACGTGTCGGTAGTTGCCCTGTGCCATATAGAGAATCGCGGTGTTCAACGAATCATCCGGTTTTGCTGTTTGTGGATCCGCTATCATGAATTCTGTAACACTGATGACATCCAGATCTCCGACCTGTTTGTTGAGAATTTTGTTCAGTACGTCTCGCTCACTAAAAATTCCGCGGAGTAAGCCGTTTTCGATAACGGGTGCCGCGCCGATCTTGTTTGCTAAGAGTAGGTCAATCGCTTCGTTTGTGCTGCAGTTGATGTCAATGGTGATAATAGGACGCATCAGATCTTTTAGAGAAACCTGAATTTCTTGCGCGCTCCATGCTTTTAAAGCAGCGTCTTCGTCCATCTGCTCTAATTCTGCATCAATAGCCAAGTCATATAGCACGGTTACGCCTCCTAATCCTGATGTTCTATAAATATAGCGATATGTTCGAGAATATCACGGGTTGAAATTATGCCGATGGGGTATGCCTCGCCTTGGTCGTCCCAGACGCAGAGCGGTAAATGGCGGAAATGTCCGAGATGCATCAAGTTTAATGCGAAGGCAATCGGGTCACTGGCGCGAAGGGTTTCTGGTTCCGGTGTCATTACCTGTTCAACCTTAAATGCTGTAGGCGCGGCACGCTGCCCGCTGACATGCTGCAACAAGTCCCGTTCGGTGATGATTCCGGCTAATTGTTCATCCTCATCAACCACAAGAACACACCCGCGTCCACTTTCCTGCATCATATCAATCACAATAGAGACAGGGGATCCAATTGGCACCGTAGCAGGTTGTTTGTAGTCTAAGGTGCTGATCGGTAAAGACAGTGTTCTCGCGTCCATCGCATCTATTCCTTTAGTGTAACGTTAAAAAACAGGTTTCAGTTTCTTATTCTCTTTACTACTTAAAAAGGATACCACATTTTTTGCCGATTTGCAAAAATATTTTCAGCAAAAAATTCTGTCTAAATTTTCTAGTTTCGGTTTCGGTTTGTCCAGTCCCTATATCGTCAATGTAACAGCACGCGAACTTGGTGAACCCCAACCCGGAACAACGATGCTCCACCGACCTGCCGGTCCACCAGCTACCATGAGCAGTAAGTCTTCTTGCGAATATCGTTGGGTCGTGTCAGCGATGTAGCGACGGATGTCGGCTTTGCTAAAGCCGTCCTCAGCAATTGTCTTTGCGTGTTCAACACCGATGACGAGAAGCGTTTCACCGCTGCTGTTGCCAGGGGCAGCGATGTTCTCGGAGATCGTGTTGAGGATGCCTTCAGCGGTATTGCTTCCGTGGTCGTTGACGGTTTGCGGACCCGCTGCGGCGAAAACCGTGATAGTGCTATCATCGGCTTGGAATCCACGGTCAACATGCATAGCATCCCAAGGACTTGCCTCCTCTTTTTCAGCGATGCAGCACGTATATTTTCCGGCGTGTCCAAAGGCTGCGCGATCGAGTTCACCGGGCAACGCGCCGCCAATATTCGTACAGATGAGCCTCAGCGCACGACCAATCGTTGCATTTGCACGATAACCTTGACCGAAGAGATTGAATCCGTCGTTAATTTCTAACCGCTTTCGGATCGGTCCATTCACAATCAGCATCGGCCCGACGTGCGAGGTTGTGACTTGGACACCATGGAGGTTGAATTGATCGGAAGTCATCGCCTTTACTGCGGTGAGGATAAGCGGTAGATATGCAGGCTTACACCCTGCCATAACAGCGTTAATTGCGACTTTTTCAACCGTTGCTCTACCCCATTTCGGTGGAACTGCGGCGATAAGTTCATCTGGATCCCAATCTGTGCCCCTCAGCATCTGTTCAACGCGGTCAGGTGTCGGTGGGACGACGGGTAGACCGTCTGTCCAGCCGTTCTCATAGCAGACCTCAATAAGATCCTCGGTTGCATCAATTTTTAGTTGTGTAGAATGCCATTCTTGTGCCATAGATTTACCTTTCTATCAGGAATCAGTAAAAGAGGAATCAATGAAACTGAATGTCCTGTTTTTGAATACGATTAATTTTGGATATGTCCGTTGAGATATGTTATCATATTAACACGGATTTTTTGCGTTTGCAAGATACTATTTTGGGCAGTCATCAGTTTTCGGTCAGATAAGTAGTGTTCTGTCAACAGTAAAATGATAGGTAAAAATATTTTCTTCACATACCTATTTCCAGAACCAAACACCTCTTCTGGTAGAACCAAGCTGTGCTCGCGATCTTTGTACTCTGGCGTGACAAAGCAGTAGATGCTTTTCTGGCAACTGATAACTGACAACTATACTGTAAGGAATAAAATGGGAACTATTAAATTTCAAGACATCATCGCCGCGAGAAAGGTCGTGGCGCGGTTTTTAAAATCGACACCCCTGATTCACTATCCAGAATTGTCCGAGCGACTCGGATTTCAAGCATACATCAAACACGAAAATCATAATCCAACAGGTAGTTTTAAAGTCCGCGGTGGTCTAAATTTCATGCATCATCTGCCACAAGTCCAACGCGAAAAAGGCGTTATTACGGCGACACGTGGAAATCATGGACAATCCATCGCTTATGCGGCGGCACAGTTTGGTGTCAAGGCTACCGTTGTCGTACCGCACGGAAATAATCCTGAAAAGAATAGTGCAATGAAAGCCTACGGTGCAGAACTCATTGAACACGGTAAAGATTTTGACGAGGCACTTACGTTGTGTGAAAGGCTTCAAGCGGAACGCGGACTTTACTACGTTCATCCGTGTATGGAACCGCCACTCTTCCACGGTGTCGGCACTTATTCGCTTGAGATTTTTGAAAGTCTCCCGAATGTAGAGGCAATTATCGTGCCGATCGGCGGGGGCAGCGGTTCCTGCGGTGCTATTACCGTTGCGAAGGCTATCAACCCGAAGGTCAAGGTCATCGGTGTGCAAGCGGAAAACGCACCTGCTATCTATCGGTCATGGAAATCAGGACACCCCATAGAAACTGATTCTTGTGATACCATCGCAGATGGACTCGCGACACGTGTGCCTTTCGCACTACCGTTTTCCATTATCAAGGACGGCATCCACGACATGGTTCTACTCAGTGAGGCAGAAATTGTGGAAGGAATCCGTTTAGCATTGCGGTGGGCACATAACTTAGCAGAAGGCGCGGGCGCAGCACCGATCGCGGCTGCACATAAACTCACCGATACATTGGCAGGGAAAAACGTAGTGATGGTGATGAGTGGCGCGAACTTGGACACGGAAACCCTCAAGAAAACCCTTGCCTACCAGTTATGAATCACGTAGACCGGGGCAGACCCTTCAGCCAATTGGAGGGCTGCCCATTCCGCACCTGCTACAAATTCGTTGCGGAGGGCGTTTGTGAGATCGGGATGGATGTGTAGCGATGCTAAGTCCCACCGCAGGTTTTCGCTCGTTTCTACAACGACGTTGTCAGCTTCAGCAATGAGTGAGACGCGTTGCAATCCACTATTTTTTCGGACTAATCGTATGGATGATAACACGTAGTGGATCGTCTGTTTCGGGTCCCTCATTTCGGCACTGTAATGTTCGTCTGTGGACACGCGATAATGTCCGAAACGCATTAGTTTGAGGTTACCAAGAAACTGATCCGTTTCGTACCCTTCTGGACGCGGTAAGCCCCCATAAATAATAATATGTCGGCATCCGTACTGTTCCAAGGCATAATCCACAGCGAGCTGCCCGTCGGTATAGTCTTTGTCCGTTTTTCCGATCCATTCCTGAACGACATGTTTTGCTTGTGTGAGGGGTTGTTTTTCTTGTAGGAGGGGTTTGTAACCCCGATCAGCAACCGAGTCCATGTCTCCGAGAGATTGTTTTTCTTGTAGGAGGGGTTTGTAACCCCGATCAGCAACCGAGTCCATGTCTCCGATAAGAACATCAGGGATAAGTCGGCTCTCTCCACACTGATTTAATGCATCAAATATCCAAATTCCACCGTCCGCACAGATAAGCGGTGAACGATTTTCCAACGCCGTTTCGATCTCTTGACGGTAAAAATCAAGATACCGTGTGTCATAGTAACCGTTGAGAAAAATAAGTGCGGCTTTCATTTTTTGTTTCCATTATACAATATTATATGACGGAAGCAGTCGGTAAGGGTGATAAGAACGTTTGACACGTTTTAGGTTCGCTAACCCTGAATCGTCCATGGCATTAATCCATCTGTAAGTATCCATCAATTCCTTACAGAATTCGCGGTAAATAAACTGCGCCAACCCCTTTGTACCGAGATCAGTAATTTCAAACAGCACACAGAACGTCCCCGCACCCAATGGATAGCCGAAGGTATAGCCTCTAATTTCTCCATCAATGCGGACAACCCGTCCAACGAGTCCGAGTGCGTCCGCGTGTGAAATCCCAATCCGGTGTGCCGACCGTGAATCATCGAGCATTGCGTTGTAGATGGGATCGTCAGATTTTTCTGATCGCCGCTCGCGCCATTGGTCATAAAGTGAGAGGCAATCGTCCTGATCCGCTGCGGTATACGGACGCAACTTCGCTGATGGATACTTCGCTACAAAACTGTTGTACGCATGCCGTTGTTGTTTGTAGCGGTCCCCTCGCAGTCCGGCAAGTACTTCCGTTTCGTAGAGATATTCCGTCTCTTTCAAGGTAGCACAAAACCCATTCTTTTCAAAGCAAGAAATCATATCTTGTGGCACATTTTCGATGCGGGCAATGTGTCGGTTCTGATTCGATGCTAACATAAATTGGAGCGCTTTGTTGATAGTATTTAGGTAGGTGCGATTGTTGGTCTCGTACGGCATCGGCAGTATCGGCATGAAGTAGTCATCACCCTGCTTTGCGAAAATGCATAAGTAATCCGCCAGCAGTGTCCAATAAAACTGAAAATGTTCTCGCCAGACATAGAGCGGCGCGAAGGCGTAGTGAGACAAACGCGTACATGTCCGATGTGCGTGCGCGTCAAAAATCGGTTTATCATTAAGCGTGAGGAGCTGAAGTTGCATCTGTCAATTGTCCTAAAGTATGGACGATTATCACGGTCTCTTGGTAATCACCGATGAGGCTCCAGTGCGCTATGATCTGTGCGGTAACCTCTTCGGATTCGACGTAATTGATAACAGCGCGGATGTGTCGTTGGAATGCTTCCGTTTCGAGATATTTCTCACTGAACGGACAGAGGGTATCCACACCGAGTACCACCTCGCGCCTGTCTTTGCTGAGCATCAGCGCGAACGGATAGAGTTGGCAATCAAGCGGACGGATCGGGTAGATCGTGCAATGACTTGTCTCTGGATCAAAAAACGGACAGATATAAAAATCGTTATGCGGTTTGAGTTGGACCTGCGCGCTTGCACCGTCTGCCTGCGGACGAAACAGTTTTGGGTCGGCACCCTCTCTTACGGCTTTCTTTCTCTCTGTCTCGGTAAAGATCGGTGCCAGCGGACTGTCTGCCTCTAAAAACCGACAACAGACATCACACGAAAAGCAAACCGCAGACGGGATGATTTGGTAGAGTGTGGGACGCGAGGGGTTAGGGGTCTCCATCGTGTATCCAATGAACGTGTTGAACCTCAGAATAGAAGATTCCGCTGCCCGGCTATGATGCCAAAGTCTTCCCAATCGCATCAATCACAATGTGAATCTCCGCTTCCGTTAATCCCGGATGGAGTGGAAGACTCACAACGCGTTCAAATGCCGCCTCAGCGCACGGGAAATCGCCGACACGGTAGCCGTATCGTTTCTGATAAAATTCAAAGAGATTTAACGGAATATAGTGGACACTGCATTCGATATTCGCATCGCTTAAGGCTTCCACAAATGCGTCTCGGGTACCGGTGTGGAGTTGGATAATGTAGAGATGCCACGCATGCTCACGAGCGTTATCCGGTGCTACAGGAGTGCTTATCTCTGGGAACTTTGCCAGTTCCGTTTGATAGATGTGCGCGAAATTTCGGCGGCGTTCGTGCTGTTTATTGAGTTTCATGAGTTGACACAACCCCATCGCCGCTTGGATATCGGTCATGTTATATTTATAACCTTCGGTCGAAATGTCGTAACGCCATATATTGCGCTGCGATTGACGTGCCCAAGCATCTTTATCGATCCCGTGGAGTCGCATCGTGCGGAGCGGTTCAGCGAAAGCGTCGCTGTTGGTCGTAATCATACCCCCCTCGCCCGTCGTTAGGTTTTTATTCGCATAGAAACTAAAAGCGGACAAGTCCCCGATAGCACCGATGTGTTGCCCTTTGTATTCAACTGGAATGGCGTGCGCAGCGTCGTCAATGAGTGTAAGATTGTGGTTTTGACTTATGCCCTGCAGCGCATCCATATCACACGGGATACCAGCGATATGAACGGGCAGTATCGCCTTCGTACGGGGCGTTATCGCCTGTTCAACTTTGCTTGTGTCAATGTTCAATGTGTCGGGATAGATGTCTACAAACACAGGCTTCGCACCGACATAGCGAATCGCTTCAGCAGTGGCTGTGAAAGTGTAGGGCGTTGTGATGACCTCGTCGTCGCTGCCGATACCGGCGACCACGAGGCTTAGATGCAACGCCGCGGTACAAGAACTGACGGCAATCGCGTGCTTAACACCGAGGTATTCGGCGAAAGCGCGTTCAAATTCGCGAACTCTGTTTCCTGTACTGATCCATTTGGAGGCGAGCACTTGACTAACGGCTTCAATTTCGGTATCATCAATCCAAGGACGACTAAACGGTATAAACGGATTCTTTGCCATAGACGGATTCCTTGTGTTTTATGTGTTATAATTCCGTATAGATTTAATATCAAATGTGTTTGCTTAAAGTGCTATACTGACGGTTCCATTTTCAATTGCAGGATATGGATCATGGCTTCAAGTGCCAGTTTGTAACTATGGGGTCCGAAACCGCCAATGACACCGACAGCGATCGCCGAGATATAGGAATGATGTCGAAATGCCTCGCGGGCGTAGATATTAGAAAGATGAATCTCGATAACCGGCAGTGCGACCGTAGAGAGTGCGTCTCTGATAGCGACGCTCGTATGTGTATAGGCTGCAGGGTTAATCAAGATACCGTCTGCCCAGTCGATATGGTCGCCGATGATGGAGACGAGTTCGCCTTCATGGTTAGATTGAAACATTTTGAGAACGACGGGGTGAGGCGATGCTGCGGCATGCTGATCGAGCATCGTGTTGATATCTGCTAAGGTTTCATGTCCATAAATCTCCGGTTGACGTTTCCCCAAGAGATGTAAATTCGGACCGTGTAGAACGAGAATATTCATGCCTATGTTCCTTTTTCGTGAAGTATTACCGCTATCATAAGCAGTATATAATCAATCGCAAAAACTTTCAAGTTTTTTTCTGACTCACTCCAGAGCCACCCAAAAACTTGACTCTTTTCAAAAAATGTGGTATCCTATCGTTAGCCATCGGATAGGAATGCATTTGCCTACTTCTTTGTAGGTATCCTATTCACCCAAAGGCAAGAATTGGATGTCCAAAACATCGTCCACAGTCGATTTGCATACATTACTGAAAAAGATAGTGATATCCCCAACCGTCAATGATTATTTTAATATTCCATTTGAAGACCTAATAAAACGCTACAATATAAACCCAAATATAATTAGTAGGTCTCAAATAGTTGATATTCAAGAAGAATCGTAGGTGACAATTTGACTCCTGCATTACTTGTCAGTTTAGCTGCCGTTCCCCTAT
>VYCT01000119.1 GCA_009843785.1 Candidatus Poribacteria bacterium
CGGCGAGTGTGCAAGACTCCCGAACCGCGGCACTGCCAACCAGGATTGCCAGTGCTTGTTTAATTATATCATATATCTCGTTTGATGTCTCTGATATTTTAAGCAGCCGCGTAACTTTTACGTGATTTTCTCGGAAGATCAAGTATAGTTACGAATGGACGTTGGAGGCGGATTGTCGAGGTAGTTCCCGTTACCTCCCGTCTCCGCCATCTGGCAATTGGGTATGCGTCTGAGAAGACAACGTCCAAACACCCGACTTTTCTGGTTCGTTGATGGTAGACTTTATACTTTGCAGTCGCTTTCTGCATGTTGGTTTCGTTGGCGATGCCCTGCGGAATTAGCGCGTGAAAGGATTTATAACTTCCTGAATTTGACTGGAACCGAAACAATGAAGATTATAGAACCTCTCCTGCCGCATCGGCCTCCGTTTCTGATGGTTGAATCGATTTCTGGGTACATAGGCGGCGATGTTCCTATTCTCAACGCCGAGCGACCTATTCGCCGCTCTGAACCCGTGTTTTCCGGTGCTGAACCTCCGCTGCACTGGCCATCGGTATACATCATTGAAGGGTTAGGACAATGTTGCAGTCTTCTGCATCTGGTCTGGATATATGAGCGTAAGTGTGTAACGAATGCATTGGGAACGGAAAATATTAGTGATCTCTTAACGAATACAGACGCTGCTGAGGACAATTATTATACATTGGAGCGATTATTGGAGATTTTTGGGGATGGCACAATGAACACCGCTTCCAAGATAGGCATGTTGGCTTCGGTAGAGGTTGAGGTCGTCGGTCGAGTTCGGGCTGGTGAATTGCTTGAATACAAAGTGGAACAGACCCGTGTGCTTGAAAATTTGTCTCGTTTTACGGTACAAGCGTCTGTTGAAACCCAGGTTGTCGCCCACGGTACGATCGTGGGAGCACAATTGGAGAAGTATTTATGACGCGCTATTCCGATGTGGTCATCATTGGCGGCGGCCTCGCAGGATTGACTTTGGCACTTCAGCTGCGGCAGACGCTTCCGACACTTAGTGTGACTGTGCTTGAGCGACACCGATACCCTGTGCCTGAAACAACTTTCAAGGTTGGCGAGTCAATGGTTGAGGTCTCCTCTTGGTATCTCCGAGAAACACTGGGCTTAGGCGATCATCTGCTTGCATCACACCTGCCCAAGTTTGGGTTGCGCTTTTTTATGAGCAACTCGGATAACACGGATCTCGGATGCCGCCCGGAATACGGTCTGCTCAGGATTCCAGAAGATATATCCACTCAACCAAAGATGAACCTTCCGGGGATCCATCTGCCGACATACAACGTTGACCGGGGACGTTTAGAGAATCACCTTCTCGAGTGCTGTCGTGAAACCGGTGCTGAAGTTATGGAGGCTTGCAAAGTTAAAAGTTTGAATGTTGGTGATCCGCATGAAATTATCACTGACATAGGCGCGCCCAATTCAAAGCTGCGCACTCGGTGGGTTATTGACGCAACCGGTCGTGCAGGGTTCCTCGCGCGGCGTTTGAAACTCAGACAGATGCAAGGGCATACGGTCAATGCTGCATGGTTTCGACTCGCTGAGCGAATCGATCCGGATCATTGGACAGAGGATGCAGCGTATCACAGCAGGACACGTCCAGGGCTGCGTTGGCTTAGCACGAACCATTTGATGGGAGATGGCTACTGGATCTGGCTGATCCCACTGCCAAGTGGAGCCACGAGTGTCGGTATTATGGCAGATCCTAACCTGCACGCCCTTGAGCAATTCAACCGATTTGAAAAAGTGTTGACTTGGCTCAAACCCCGGGAACCTCAATTGGCTGAAGTTGTTTCTTCCTTTGAGCATCTTGACTTCCACGCCATGAAAGCGAGATCTTATCTCAGCCGACAGACGCTTTCGGCGGATCGTTGGGCACTCTCCGGTGAATCCGCCTTTTTTCTCGATGCCCTCTATTCACCCGGAGGAGATTTCATCGCTGTTGGAAATACCCTCATCACACAGATGATTGCGGCAGATTACGCCGAAGATCGACACCGATTGGCAATGCTTTCCAGATTTGGTGAAGGATTGCTTAATGGTATGTTCCGGCACTATTGTGGGTTGTATCACGGAAACTACGTGTTGATGGGGAGACCCGGAACCATGCTGCAAAAGGTGGCATGGGACACTGCCGTTTACTTCGCCTACAATGTCTTACTTTTCTGTAACGATCATTTCTGTGACCCGGGGTTTCACCAGATCATTAAAAAGGAAAATGCCTTATTGGAGAGCCTGCAACAACGGATGATACACCGTTTCAAACGGTATGAAGCCCCAAGAAGCTCTTACGCTGGGCACTTTATTGATCAAGCCTGTGTTGAAGCCGTTCAGTCGCTCTATTTGTCCAGTAAAGACCGTTTGGAAGCTGCTGATGTGCTCAAGGTTCGGTTAGAAGAAAACATAAAAATTTTAGAATCCTTTAGTAACACGATAGAGGAAATGGTGAGGTGAGTACACACGCTGATCGCGTACGGGTGCGGTTATCTCGATTATTCCGTGATATACCACAACCTTCGCCTATTGATGTCCATCAAAAAATATATGAGCGGGTGTCGGATGCACGTGCATACTTTTTGCGTGGATTCAGTGAAGCACTAAAGGTGCCACCGGAAGCCCTGCCTCAACTTTTGCAGGTTATGCCGTTTCAAGGGCGTGGTTTTGCAATTGAAGGTATGGCTATGGCACTTGCCTTAATGGATGAATTAAGCCCCGTACCACATAGCAGGCTCTGTGTCTTGTTTGATGGTAGATCTGCTGAAGAACAGACACTTGTTGCGATTGGTGTCGGATGGGCAAGTGCGCGCTTGGGCAAACCGCTTGACTGGTCACCAACAGTGTTAGGTTCACATTATATGTCCGCAGTTGTAGATGGTTACGGTTTTCACCAAGGATTCTTCCATTCCGAGCGGTTCACAGGCAGAGGATTTCCTATGAACACAGGCGAATTAAGCACTTTCTATGATATTGGTCTCGGACGGGCATTGTGGTTCGTTCATATCGGTCGCGTTGAACCTATTGTCCACACGATTGACGGATTTTTACCGGACCGACGCAAACAGCTTTGGCGTGGTGTCGGCACTGCTTGTGCTTTTACTGGGAACGCAACGCTTGCGGCAACGCAGATGAGTGAAGCCGCTGGAAACTTTGAATCTCATTTCTCGGCAGGATTAGAGGCTGGCACACAATTGCTGTGCACACTTGCACAACAAACGGAGGAAATATTGTGAAAAGAAGAGATTTCTTGATGAGTGGTATGGGTGCACTGGCTGCTGGTGTTACCGGTTGCACAGGCATCGGTCAGGTGATTGCTCCCAATTGGCCCAATATTACCCCTTTGCAGATGAACCGTTTTTTGACAAGTCTGGATGGTTCCATGAACCAAATTACAGAGAATCCGGAAGATGGACGTTTTCTCAGTGAATTTCAAGGGCAGTCCGCGAGCGAAAAAGATGCGCAGTTTTTTCGCCAAGGTATGCGTTCTCTATTACTTGTCGGTAATTTCGGTGATTTATCAATAGCAGGACAAGTGCATCCGGGTGTTCAAAAACGGCTTCACTACTCTGCGCCAGAAATGGATGTAGCCGTTTCTGGCACAATGGATCACATGAAATCACTATCACCAACAGCGCGCGCGGATATCCAGTCAGCACTGCGTGAAGATCCTACACTCGGAGATCGCGTACTTGAAACGATTGACCTTGAAACGGCTGCCGTTGGCGCATCTAACCGCCGCCGGATGCAATTGCACCTAATGGGCAAGCGCATTATCGAGCGTTTGAAGCACTCCTCAGACATGTTCATTAACGAATATGTCAGAAAATGTGAAAAACTAACGGCGACACCGGGTTCTGTTGCTGAAACGCAGCGATTTATGGCAGCGCGCATAGGACAGGCGGCTTTTAAAGCGCGGGTGCAGGAAGCAGAAAATGCGGCACGGTACTGGCAAAGGCAGGACCTTGAGGATATTCCTATTGGTTATCAACTGGTGGCAAATGAAGATATAAATAACGGATCAGGCAACTCTGCCCAAGAGTTATCCGAGCCACAGGGGTTGCCGAAAAAAGAGGATATGAGCAAAAAAACTGTTAGTGATCCGAGTGAGGACTGGTACAGAATGGGGCGCAGGACACTTGGAATCGGTCTGGTAACCACTGCGGTAGGTTGGCTGCTGATTGGGGCCGCGATTAACTCCGATAATGATGGTTTAGCCACGTTGGAAGGTATCGGAGTCGTAGCTGGAATAACCGTTGGCCCTGCAGCCATACTTGCAGGTCTTATTACCCTCGCCATCGGAAGCTCTCAGTGAATAGCAGCCTGTGAAAATTGGGGTTGTTAGTTTTGGAGATACATTATGCCTTAGGGCGAAAGTAAGGAGCATAAAATGAAAATAGGTTCTACCTTTCATATTTTAGTTCTTTTTATAGCACTATTAGGCTTCAGCATGTCTTCTGTTCTCTTTGCACAGCAAAACACGGAACGCGTTGAAGCCATAATTGCTGCGGAACAAGATGCTACAGCCTCAGTTAATCAAGGGAACTGGTGGGTTTATGGTTCTTGTTTAATTGGAGTTATTGCTGCTGATAAGACCCCCCAACCGCCTGCAGCAAGACTTGTTGGGAAATCACCAGAATATGTTGAGGCTTACACACAAGCTTACGAAAAAAAAGTTCAGAACCTTCAAAGAAGTGCTGCTACTCCCGGACGTCTTACAACGGTTTTCTCAGCTGGAATCCTTGCTATGATTCTTTCATCACTTGATTGATATTCCATGAAAATCGTAGTTACTGGGCTCGGGGTATGTTGTGCCTTGGGCGAAAACATTGAAACACTTTGGCATGCTATAAAACAAGGCAGCAGCGGTATTGCACCCATCAATCGCTTTAACGTTGGTACGTTTGATACCGAGTTAGGAGCGATGGTGTCTTCGGGCGATTGCTACAATACTGAAGCACAACGCCTCTTGGCTTACAAGTGCATCCAAGTAGGCGTATAAGTGAAGGTTGTATCAAAGGAGAATGCGCCTCAATGCTTTGGACGCTGATCCGACATGAACTCTTAATGAATTTAATGACGTTCCGCTTTTTGGTTGCGGTTATTGCGTCTATGTCACTTGTGCTGGCAGGGAGCATTGTCTTAACGGACAATTATGAGCGGAGACTCGCGAGTTACAACGAAGGTTTCCAGAGACACCAAGAAGGGAACTTTAGCGGAAAAACGTATTCCTCTTTCAGGCCGTCTCTCGACAGAGCACCCAACCCATTGAGCCTCTTTAATCAGGGACTTGACAAGCGAGCAAAGAATTCCCTCCAAATCAGAATCGGAGAAGTTCCGTTCTTATGGGGGGATGTTAGCCGTAATACAGGGTTCAGCAATCCTTTCCGGTACCTGCTCGCCGATATAGATTTGGTCTCTATCTTCCAAATCCTTTTCAGTCTCCTTGCGCTGGTTTTCGCATACGACGCAATTGCTGGCGACCGAGAGGATGGCACCTTGCGTCTAATCCTTGTCAATCCCGTTGGACGCGGATTAATTGTGTTGGCAAAGTATCTGGGTGCTATGCTCTGCCTTACACTACCGCTACTAATGAGTTTTCTGTTGACACTACTGCTCCAACTGCAATCTAATGCTATCCATTATAGTGCCGACGACTTTCTTCGGATTGGCGGTATTTTTCTTACAACAGTTATCTATACCTCTACGTTCTATCTCATCGGATTGTTTATCTCCAGCGTGATTCACCGCACAGCAACATCCCTTATCGTTTCAATGTTTATTTGGGTGGTGTTGACACTGCTCTATCCGAATGTGAGTCTATTCCTCGTCAACCGATTTATTGATACGGAGGAGAAAGTAAGGCAAGCGGATCAAGCGATTGACCAAATCTTGGAACAATTCCATTGGGCTGAAGTAGTGCCTGGGGATCCGTTTGAGAACCCGCCATTACTAAAGGGTAGTAAATCAGGTGGTGGGAGTTCGAGTTACACACATTTGAAGAAAAATATTGTGTTTATTCCAGATGCGGCGGAAATCCATGTTCCGACTGTTAAAGCCTATTTTCAAGAACTAACATCTGGACGGATTCGGACTGCTAACAAAGTCTGGCAAATACGAGAAACAACCTTTTCCGAAACCTATATTTATAAATCAAATATTGCTCGAAACGCACTCCGATTTTCACCCGCAGGCTTATATCACCTCTCCACAGAAGCGTGGGCAGGGACGGGTCTCGCGAGAATGCAAGACTTTTTTAAAGCGGGACGACAGTATCGGGAAACAATATTGGACTATTTCTACGATAAAAAGGCGTTCAGTTCGCGGCAATGGTTTGCGAGTGATAAGGGAGCCGTCCGATGGGACGATGCTCCACGATTCTCTTATCAACCGCCGAGTGTGTTTGAAGATGCCAGTAACCGCGCGCTCCGCGACCTACTTCTACTTTTCATTCTGAATCCAATGCTACTTATGATGACATTCGCGGTTTTCAGTCGGCAGGAGGTCTGAGATGCTTTGGCATATTGTGAAACGAGAATTGTTTGAGCAAGTCAATAGCCTCCGTTTCGCACTCGCGATGCTGCTCACTGTTTTTTTAATGCTCGTCAACGCCGTCGGGCACATTGACGAATATAAAGCACGACAAGCAGAATATGGGCAGCAGGCTTCAGCGTATTCGGCAAAACTCGAACAGAACAGCAGTAACCTCTATAAACTCGTTTTGAATGGTCCAGGCGAACTTCACAAGAAGCCTTCGCCCCTCTCTTTCTGTGCACACGGCAGTGAAAATAATCTGCCGAAATTTGCATCAGGGAAGCGATCAGGATGGGGAACGATCTATAACGTCTCTGGTATCTGGCGATTAAAATATAGTGGGTTTCCATCCATAAAAGCGAAAGATATTTTCCCGGTGTTCTTAAAAATTGATTGGATCCTTATCATCTCCAATGTTCTGAGTTTTCTCGCCCTCGTTTGGACGTTTGACGCGATTGCTGGTGAAGTAGAACACGGCACCCTCCGATTGACCTTATCCAATGCTGTTGCGCGTCGGACGGTACTCACTGGTAAATTTTTAAGCTGTCTTATGAGTCTCGGTGCTGTTTTTATGAGCGGTGTGTTGGTTAACCTCCTGTTACTTTACCTCTCTGGAACCCTCCAACTCAATGCCCAAGAATGGAGCAGAATCGGTGGTATTTTCGTTGTGGGTTTAATGTATATCGCTGTCTTTATCGCCTTAGGGTTTCTCATCTCCACACTCGTTAACAACGCCGCAACGAGCCTTGTAATTCTGCTGCTGATATGGGTAATTTGGGTGATTCTCGTGCCGTCAATGCTTGGAACAATTATGAGTGGATTGAACCAACCATCAATCCGTCGGGGTCCGAGTCCAGTATATTTCAGGTATAGTGGGCTCCAAGAACGCTATAGAGCCCGCGGATTAGAAGACGAAGCTCCCACCCGTAAGCGTCCACCGACACCCGCAACACTGCTCTGGGCTGAGTTCCTAAATGAGGAGGCAAGAGAAGGCGCGAGATTGCACAGGGCATACTTAAACGCACAAATAAACCAGATTCAGATTGCCAGAGAGTTCAATCGTATCTCGCCGACAGCAATTGCCCAATATGCCATTGAATCCTTGGCAGGAACGGGGTTTCAAAGACATCTAAATTTCTTGAAAAACGTAGAGAATTATGCAGACCAATTCAACAATTTCCTCATCTCTGCCGATCGCGCGGATCCGGACAGTCCACACGTTCCTTTCGTCAGAGAAGGCATGTCCGATAAACCCGTCTCCTTTGAAAGCATCCCCAAATTTCAGGATCGAGTGCATTTAGGAGAAGCGTTCAAAGGCGCGATGTTAGACATGATACTGTTGTTGCTTTTCTTCGTTGTGTTATTCGCGACAGCGCACGTCTCCTTCCAGCGTAAAGAGATATGAAAATTTGCGGTTGACTTTGGCATCAGAATGGTATAGACTCTACCCAAGTTGCCACCGAAAAGGTCAAGGAAGACAAATACGATGCTTTGGACGCTGATTCAACGAGAGATTTTAGCGAATTTGATGACATTCCGATTTCCCATCGCAGTTATTGCGTGTGTCATACTTGGACTTACAATTACCGCCGCCTTAACGGACAATTACGAGCGGCGACTTGCCAGTTACAATGAAGCATTTCAAACGCATCAGGAAAAAAACTTCAGTGCCAAAACTTATTCAGGTCTGACCCTACAGTTGGATCGCCCCCCCAACCCGTTGAGCCTTTTTAACCAAGGACTTGATAAGCGCGCCGCGAATTCTGTTCGACTTCGCCGTGACAAGGTGCCTTCCGTGTGGGAAGATAACTATTTCAGCACTGGCTTTGATAATCCCTTCCGACACCTGCTCGCGTCGGTTGATATTGTGACTGTCTTCCAAATCCTTCTCAGCCTGCTTGCACTTGTTTTTGCCTACGATGCAATAGCTGGGGAACGTGAAAATGGGACACTCCATCTGATGCTGGCAAATCCTGTAGGACGCGGTCTCATCGTGTTATCAAAATACCTGAGTGCCATGATCTGCCTCATGCTGCCGGTGCTTATCAGTTTTCTATTAGCATTAATGCTGCAGCTTCAATCCCCTGTTATTGATTACAGCACTGCTGATTTCCTCCGAATCGGTGGTATTTTATTAACCACGATTGTTTATCTCTCCGCCTTCTACCTTATTGGCCTCCTCATTTCATGCATCAGTCGCCGCACAGCGACATCACTGATTAGTTCAATGTTCATTTGGGTAGTTTTGACGTTCATCTATCCAAACGCGAGTCTCTTCATGGTGAATCACTTCATTGAGACAGAAGAAAAGATAGAACAAGCCGACCGCGAAACCTCGCAGATAATGGAAGGTTTTCAGCGAGAAAAGGCGAAGCTCAGAGATCCGTTTGCGCCGCCCTTCCTATTGAAAGGACACTGGAGCGGAGGCTCAATTTCTAAGGATGTCACACACATTGAAGCAGCATCCGAATTAGAAATCCCGACCGTTAAAGCCTATTATCAAGAATTAGAACCGCAGCGGCTTCGTGCCGTGGAAGCTGCTTGGGTGGTGCGAAAACAGGCCTATTCCGAAACCTTCGTTCACAGATCAACAGCCGCCCGAAACGCACTCCGACTCTCACCTGCAGGGCTCTATTATCTGGCGACGGCCGCCTACGCAGGCACCGATCTCGCTGCGATGGAGGCTTTCTTCAAAGCGGTTCGGCAGTATCGGCAAACGATATTGGACTATTTCTATGACAAAAAGGCGTTCAGTTCACGACAGTGGTTTGCCAGTGACAAGGGGGCAGTCCGATGGGATGATCTATCCAGGTTTTCTTATCAAGCATTAGGCGATTTAACAGAGGATAGTTCCCGTGCCTCTGGAGAGTTACTGCGGCTTCTCCTCCTAAATCTTGTGTTGTTGATAGTAACTATTGTGGTTTTCAGTCGGCAGGAGGTATGAGATGCTTTGGCACATCGTCGGACGCGAATTATTTCAACAGCTCAACAGCCTCCGTTTTCTGTTCGCACTTCTCCTCATCATTTTTCTGATGATTCTCAATGCTATTGGACATATTAAGCAATACAAAACGCGACAGATAGAATACCGTCAGCAGGTGTCTACCGCCTTGGAACGTCTGGAAAAAAACAGCGATAACCTCTACAATCTCGTTATGCGTGGCCCAGGCGGACTTAACAAACAGCCTTCAAAACTCGCTTTCTGTGCACAGGGCAGTGAAGATTATCTACCGACATCTGTATTGGGTTGGAGCGCGGGATGGTCAAGAAGTAGTCCCACCTATAAAGTATCAGGATTATGGCGGCTCATGTATGATGTCTCACCACCGATAACCGGCACAGATATCTTTCCAACGTTCCTAAAAATCGACTGGATACTTATCGTTTCGATTGTGCTCAGTTTTCTGGCACTTGTTTTTGCGTTCGACGCGATTTCTGGAGAGGTGGAACGGGGAACACTCCGTCTCACGTTGTCCAATGCTGTTGCAAGAGGCACCGTACTCGTTGGCAAGTTTTTAAGTATCTTGATGAGTCTCGGAGTCGTGTTACTGATCGGTATCTTGATGAACCTACTGCTGCTCTCTGGGACCCTTCAATTAAACGGACAGGAATGGGGGCGAATTGTAGGGGTTTCCGTGGTAAGTTTGATATATCTTTCCGTTTTTATCGCCCTTGGGCTTTTCGTCTCTTCACTCGCGAACCGCTCCGCGACAAGTCTCGTTATTCTTTTGCTGCTATGGGTTATTTGGGTGCTGCTGATACCTGCAACATTTGGGACGATTTTGAGTGGATTGAACCAACCCTTAAGCACGCAAGATTACAAGGCACAACGTTCCAGCCAGCGGAAAGAAATCACAGAACGTTATGAAGCGCGTGGCGTATACGAGCATGTTCCGACGCGCGTCCGACCTCCAACGGACGCGACGGTGCTCTGGGCGGAGTTTTTGAACGAGGAGCGGCGAGCTGACTTCCGATTAAATAAAGAATTCTTAGCGGCACGGACACACCAGATCCAGGTTGCAAGAGAGTTCAATCGTATCTCACCGACAGCAATTGTGCAGTACGCCGTTGAATCCCTTGCAGGAACGGGGTTCCAAAGGCATTTGGATTTCTTGAAAAACGCCGAGCGTTATGCCGATGCATTCAACGATTTCCTCATCGCTGCCGACCGCGCGGATCCAGACAGTCTACATGTCCCCTTCGTTAGAGAAGGCATGTCCGATAAACCCGTCTCCTTTGAAAGTATCCCGAAATTTCAAGACAGCGTCCGTTTAGGAGATGCATTCAAAGGCGCACTGTTAGACGTGATGCTATTGTTGCTCTTCTTCGTTGTGCTATTCGCGACAGCACACGTTTCATTTCAACGGAAAGAGATATAATCACGCGTGCTTATTCTGCAAGCCGGCGCAGAACATTGTGTGTAATCCGTTCAACCACCGCATCGCCTCCTGCTAATCCGTGCGACCAGTCGGTTGTGGCAGCAGTAAAGACGGTCCCGCCTTGTGTATAGATACCCATCGTTGCGGCACCCGTTCTCCCTCTTTCCCAACGTTCGTACCATTCACAGTCATCAGGATGCCATCGGACAGGCGCAGTCGCAAGGATCGTGAAACTTTCAGGTGTACCGTCGCTATAGGTCGGCACCGGTAAACCGTTTTCAAGGGTCCACTCGCACCCGTCGCACTCGTAGCCGACAATCGTATTTGCACCGCCAAAAGTATCATCTCGCGCAAGCTCTGTCCCTTCAAAGACCCAATGTTCTGGACGATGAACTGTGTATTCCCCCGCACCGTCCATAAACTGCCCGTGACTCAAATGATACCCACCCTGCAGAAAACCGACACCCGTTAACTCATTTTCGGGACGACCCACCAGATAATGGCTCCATAGCGTACTGAGGGTACTATGATCGTCGGTCTTATAAACTGGATCCTGATTGTAGGTCTGTTTCCAGCAGACGAGTGCCCTGCCATCGTCTTCAGAACGCACCTGCCAGCAAACTGAATTCCCGCTGAAGAAGGCGGCGTTCCCACCGTTTGCGATAAACGCTTCAAGATGATCGCGCATCGGGGCAGACCAGTATTCGTCATGTCCAACACTCAAGACGAGTTTGTAATGTTCCAACATTTCAGGGTGAAATTCCAAATCGGAGTTCGCAGCATAATCAAGCGTATACCCGTTTTGTTCCGCCCAGACAACAAAAGCCGCTTCCCAATTACTAAAGATGCCGCGAGTGGGTCGATCGAACGAGACACGGTTTCCCTGAATCTTGCTTGCACCGTGATACCCATAGAGACTGAAGCCACCCCAGTTGTTGTAAGCGTTATAGGTGTTGGTGGAGAGTTGGAGCAGCATTGAGGTATTTGCGCCTGGCTTCGCGGGGCGGACAATGAAAAACAGGGTGCTTTCAGCAGTACGATGGTTCCGATAGACAACATCACCGCCACCATCTGTTGCGCGGAGTGTGCCTTCATAATAACCGCTCTGCCATGTTTCAGGCACTTCAAGCGTAAAAACCGGTGACCATCCACATCCCTGCGATGACGCATCTGCGGGGATGGGTTGTGCTTCACCGGGCAGCTCCGCTTGGCTCCAGACGACTTCACGCGTCGCACCGATACGTGCAATCTCAAGTGAGTAGCTGCCTGCGCTCGTTGAGATATGGAATGCGATTTCTTCACCGGGAGCATAACTGAGTTGATGGGTATACCCGTCAATATAGAGCGGTCTGATTTGGTTTTCAGTCCGCGTTAAAGTTGCCATGATGTCTCCTCCTTTGCTGTGTAGCGTATCATTTTCTTAGCAAAATGTCAATATTTCGCGGGATGTCACTTGCCCCCATTTTTTTCTGAAGGTTTGTGGTGAAAGGTTTTTGTTGTT
>VYCT01000346.1 GCA_009843785.1 Candidatus Poribacteria bacterium
CCGACACAGAGTGTCCTATTAATTCTAAATTTTACTATAATTGCTGACTGCCGATTCCTCCCCCCGGTAGGTTCGGTTTCCTAACCGAACCGACACAGAGTGTCCTATTAATTCTAAATTTTACTATAATTGCTGACTGCCGATGGCTGACTACTGAGTACCTTTTTTGTTGACATGCCCTTAAATATAGGTACAATATACACAGAAGATTTAATGCCTTATTTTTCTTTAACTGAAAGGACATTTTAACTATGAATTTAACACACCAACCGCCGCGCCGCCCTTCAAACCTCGGAGTCGCCGGAATTGTCGGCGCAGCACGGATGACAGACAAGGCACGCGCATATAACGACGAAACCCTCGGCGAGTATATCTACGGTGAGAGCTCCGGTTTAGATCAACGCGTCTTAGTATTCTTAGGGATTTCAGCCGACGCTTTCGCCGAAGCCGCCGGAGAACGCGACGATACCGCACTCGGACACTGGGTACTGGAGACAAGCGGAAAGACAGCAGCAGAGATTGCCGAGTTTAACGATGCCGCCCTGAGCCAACTGCCCGATACCGATGCCCATAAGCAACGCTTGAAGGATCGGCTCGCCCGCTTCGCACCTGACAGAACTGATATTACAACGGTGCTACAGTCGATGGAACTCGACGATTGGGGCAGTTTCTGGCAGGTTGACCTCACCGCTGGGCCGCCCCGCAGTGCACGCGCTAAAGATATTGCGGGTGTCTGCGGTGTCGCACGCATGGCAGACAAAGCACGCGCGGAACGGGCAGAGAAAATCGGTGCATACCTATACGGCGACGATTCCGGTCAAGACGTACGCATCCTAACCTTCCTCGGTATTTCAGCCCCAGATTTTCAAGAAGCCGCCGTGAACAACCCGAACAACCTCGAAATCGGCGCATGGGTACTCGAAAACTGCAGTAAATCACAGGATGAGATTGATACTTTCAACGAAACCTTGGTCAACTACGGACCCAATGAAGCGTCACAGGAACGGTTTAACGCCCGCATCCAAGAGATAGATCCGAGGCGCACGGACATCAACACGTGGGTCGCACTCCAGGACTTGGACGATCAACTGAGTTTCGGTATTATCGATCTCAACCGCCGCGCACCGCGAAGTCCCTATAATACAGATGTCTACGGGATGGTTCAACTTGCACGGTTAATTGACAAAGGCAGAGCATTCAATTCCAACACACTCGGTGCCTATTTTTATGGTGAAGATTCAGGGATTGATCGCGCAACGCTCGGTTTTCTCGGTGTTTCTGCTGCAGAATTGGCTGAAGCACTAAAAACGTTGTCAACGGATGCAGAAATTGAGGCGTGGTTGAAGGCAAATCATCCAAAAAGCGATGCCGATATTGAGGCATATAACGAGCGGATGACGCAGATGGGACCTACCGATGAACGCTATAAAGCGTTAATGGCAAACATGATCAATAAGATCGCCCCGGAGCGCACCGACATCAATACGTGGTTTGCACTGATGCTTCTTGATGATGAGAAAACCTTCGCATCATAGATTGATTGTATTGAGCCGAGTAGTGCTTCATCAACTTCGCGAATTGGTTCGTAGTAGTGCGATTCATCGCACGTCGGAATGCGAATGTGAGATAGAATTGGTTCGTAGTAGTGCGATTCATCGCACGTCCGGATGCGAATACCAGGCAATAATGCACGTCGCATTTGGGCGAGTACGCCGCAGAATTGCCCTACTACAGACTGAGTTTACTCACTCCTATGAACAAGACAAGGTGGTGCTAACGTGAAAAATCTTGAAGCGATTGCCGATGTGCAGTCCGGGAAAAGTCCCGTTGCCAATGCAGCCTGGTGGGGATTCAACCCAGAAGACGCGACAGAGACCCTACAAGCAGCGATTGACTCCGGCGCGAAACGGGTCGTTGTTCCCAATATGCGCGCCGATTGGATCATTCGCCCCATCAAGCTTGCCGGAAATCAGGAGTTGATTTTTGAACCCGGAACCGTCATCTCGGCAAAACGCGGTGAGTACCGCGGCAGAGGCGATTCTCTGTTCACAGCGCAAGATGTCGAGAACCTCACGATCCGTGGATACGGTGCAACCTTCCGCATGTGGAAGCAGGACTATATCACCGGACTTGTCCTCGAACAGATGGGGTGGCACCGATGGTACGGGCAGTACGAGAAAGCAGAATGGCGGATGACGCTGGCGATTCGAGGTTCTAAAAATGTAACTGTCGCAGGCTTAACGCTCGAAGATAGCGGCGGCGACGGTATCTACGTCAACGGCAGCAAGGAACGCTCCTACTCTGAAGATGTTCATCTACGCGACATCGTCTGCAACAACCACTACCGACAAGGCATCAGTATCATCAGTACTGAAAACCTCAAAGTCGAAAACTGCGCGTTTTCAAACACATGGGGGACACCGCCTTGCTCCGGTGTAGACATCGAACCCGACAAAAGCGAACAACGCATAAAAAACGTCCTATTCTCCGGCTGCAAATTTATTGACAACGCCGGGGACGGTATTGAAATCTTCTTGGCACACACCACCGACGAAACTGATGATGTAACAATGCGTTTTGAAGATTGCTACATCAGCAGTAAACACGGAACCGGTATCCGTGTATCCAAAATTAGGGACGATGGCCCCGGCGGCAGTATTGAATTTGATAACTGCACAGTGGAGAGCACTATCGGCTACGGTATCAAGGTTCAAGAAAAATCGGTGAAAGGCGCACGCGTGACCTTCACGAATTGCAGTGTCATCAACGCCGCCAGTGATCGGCAGTTCGGCGGCGAATGGTCGCCAATTTCCTTGTCTTTGCCGCAAACAAACATCGTCCAAACCATGGGCGGCATTGACTTCATCGACTGTTTCGTTGAGGACAAGCATGACCGTCCCCCTGTCGCGTTCACACAACCGCAGAGTGATTTCCCACTTCACGACATCACGGGAACCGTCACGGTCTGGAACCCGAAGGGTGTTCGCGCTGAACTCGGCAAACAGTGTGAAACGCTCCCACTGACTGTTAAAGCATACAAATAACCTAAGTTGTCACTTGTAGCATAACTTGTTAGGTTGTGCCAAGGAGTTGTAAGTTATCAGTTAACTTCTTGTAGCAGTCCAGTTCATTGTAGCTGCCCCAAAAACCCTCTTAACTGACAACTGATAACTGAATACTATAGGATTCAATATGGCAAAAGAGCAGATACTTCCCGCAGCACCGCTACCACCGGACGCTTTGAATGCTGTTTTGGCGGATTTCTACCAAAACGGCGTGACGATTATCCGAAATGTCCTCTCACACGAGGAATGTGAACGCATCGTCGCGCGCGTTGACGAAATTTTTGCTGAACCTTATTTCATGCAGATGAGAAATGTCAAAGGCTCCCGGCAAGATGGCAAAGACCCGATCGTGGTCCACCGCCTTTTTGAATGCGATCTAATGTTCCGAAACCTCCTCGTGCGTGAACCGATTATCAGCATCGCTGAAGCTGTGTTGGGTGAGCACTGCCACTGCATCGCCCAAGGCTGTATCCTGAACCGAACAGATTTAGGCATCAACCGGTTTCACATTGATGATGGGGTCGAGTTTCCTATCACATCCGAAATGGATCGGCACGACCCGAGACTGCGGATGCCGGTGCTACGTATGTCCGTGCAAATCGCGTTAAGTGACCAAGATGAAGTCAAATACGGGCCCTCTCAATTCGTTCCGGGTAGCCACTACTCCGGACGGCAACCCGATGACCCAGAACATCCAACGTTTGATGGCAAAGGGCCGATTTCACTCCTCATGAAAGCCGGCGATCTCTATCTACTCAACGGACAGACGTGGCATCGTGGCGCGCCGAACCAGACCGATCGGGTGCGCTACCTGTTCCACCAAGTCTACGGACAACGCTTCGTCGCACAGCGGTTCTGGCCCTACCTCAACTATCGTATGCCGGATTACGTCTTGGAGGGTGCTGATGAACGTCTGCTCCGCGTCCTCGGCAAACACCCTGAAATGGCGTATGGATAGAGTATCAATCCTACACGGCAAATGATTTTTTATGGCACGAAAACTGCGTTTGACGGTATACTACATGGAGACGTTAATGTATGGCTTATGTTGATAAGGTTAAGGAATAAATTGGCTGGTTATAAGGTGGTCTTTGCTGTTTTGCTTGCCACTGATATTTCCGTCATTGCTTGGCTAGTAGTTTGTCACCTCTAAACTGATAGATGGTTCGGTTCGTAGTAGGGCAATTCATTGCCCGTTCCTGACAGGCAGACGTGCGATAAATCGCACTACTACGAACCGGGTTTACCTCTCATTTCAAGGGTGACAGACTAATATTGCAAATTCATTGATGAGTATTATGTGTGTATTTATGTGTATAACAGGCTGTGGAAAGGCACGGAGTGTCACATCCACAACCGAGAAGATGGAATGGGGCTACGCAGCGGAAAACGGACCAGACGTTTGGGCGCAGCTCAGCCCGGAATACTTCTTGTGTGCTGAGGGGAGGCACCAATCGCCAATTGATCTTGTGAACCCCACGCCAGCCAAACTTCCGCCTATTCCGTACCACTACCGCCCAACAAGTATGAATGTCCGCAACACTGGCCATACAATTGAAGTTGCGTGTCCAGAAGGGAGCTGGATTGAGGTTGATGGCACGCGGTATCAGCTCCTCCAATTCCATTTCCATGCACCGAGCGAACATACGGTGGTAGGTAAACCCTTTGAAATGGAGGCTCACTTTGTTCATAAAAGCGAGGATGGCACGTTGGCAGTCGTTGGATTGCTAATTGCAAGTGGTCGTCACAAATCCGTATTTGACCCTATCTGGTCCCATCTACCCGCAGTCCCAGGTGAAACGCAACCTATTGAGAATGTTACTGAGGACGGCAGCTTGATCGTTGATCCTCGTTTTATGTTCGCACCAAATGATCAGATAACCGACGAATCACCGTCGCATTTTTCGGACTACTATCGTTACGACGGTTCGTTGACGACCCCCCCTTGTTCAGAAAGTGTCAAGTGGATCGTGCTGACAACCCCGATTGAGATGTCTGAAGCACAGATCGCAGCATTTAAAGCGATTATTCATGATAACAACCGCCCGGTACAACCCTTGAATGGACGAAAACTGTTGGTGAATGTTAGGCCGAACGAATAAGATTGCCAAAGCGATACGGTTAGAATATAATATCTCATTAGGTAATAGAAAGGATGAGAGACAAATCTACTTTAGTCAAATATACCCGTGAAGAACTCGAACGCGTCCCCGATGAAACCGATTGGAAGAAAGTTGATACAATGACCGATGAGGAAGTTTACCAGGACGCGTGCAATGATAGAGATGTTCAACCCACTGATCAAACTTTTTGGGAAACGGCCCCTCTTCCTGATCATTTTATGGGCATTGACCCAGATCTATTAAAGTGGTTCAAAACCCATACCGTTGACTACGAAGCACACATTAACACCGTGCTGCGGTCTTACGTGGAAGCAAAAACTAATAAATGATCGCTACGATATTTGATATTGATGGCACCTTGGTCGAAAGTTTTGGTTTCGATGATGCCTGTTACATTTCCGCGATAAGAGAAGTCCTGGGTGAAGTTTACCAAAACGGTTGACACGGCTCACGCATTACTTGGAGGTAAGCCCCAGTTTGGACGAAATAGCCATATCCCAATCCCCAGTGAACACCCACCAATTTGTCATAGTTTTCTCCCCGTATCGAATCCGATTTTCATGTCCGGGCATATTCTGCATCCAGTAGATATACCATTGTGACTCCACACGTTGCGGAATCTCAGCAAGGTTCGCGTCGGGCCACTGATAGGTCAAATTGCCCCAGGTATCAACATTGACTACTTTCTTTGAACCGTTATTATCAGGGGTCCAATCTTCAATATCACTCTCGACATGTGCTGGGTTTTGGGTATCGTAGTGTTTGGTTGTATTCGGGGGCATGTGTGTCCAGCCCACACGCCCTGTGATGAAATCTTTATTTTCGTCTTGGCCGACAAATTTCTTCCAAAAAAGGTCTGTATTACCGTGCTGTAAATGATTGACATGGCTCAATATCGCTTCCAATTGGTGTCCATGGTTATGAACGGCTTCCGCTTGGGTCCGCCTGAAATTTTGTCCATAAACCGTATAGGTTGAATTATATACGGGTAAATCGGTGTTATCCCGGTTGCTGTTGGAAATGTCACCCGTCAGAGGACTTGACATGTTGGATTCCCACCAATTTCTGAAATTTTCAGGCTTATGGAGCCTTGGATCATAACTCGGAAAATCAGGCGCAACGCCTGCCATGGAGACATCTAAATTTTTTCCATCTGCCGTCGGTAAAAACCTCATGATGACGACAGGAATTTCATAAATACGACCGGGGGCAGGGGTCGCCAGATACGGGTGGATTGGCTCGAACATCGGAGAAATCTCCTGTGCAAACAGAGACCATTGCGGTGTTATCATCATAATGAGCATAAAACCTAAAAGGGCTCGTCTTTTATTTATTTTTTTCATTTATTCGTGCGAAGAAGGAGACATGCTATCTCAATCGTCAAACATCTCCAGATAAAGTGTTTATATCACACAAAACACAAAAAAGCACCTTCTCCAGACATGACTATTATAGCGGCTTATATACGCTGTGACAAGCTTTTATCGTAGAGTCCGTAATTATTGGCACACATGGGGAGCCGTAGGGGTTGGGTTACCCAACCCCTACGAGCGAAAAGTGTAAACTTATTTTCGGATTTTACTATAATCGAAAGGCTCTACAGAAAAGGTGGACAAAGTGATACGGTTAAAGTATAATATCCCACATAGCAAACCCAACACTTCAGTAAGATATCCAACAGGCGCATGGAGAGAAAAATGTACTTATACCACGGAAGTAAACAGGCGTTTCCCAAATTAAAAAAACGGAAGGCGCACGCACCCCCCGGAAGACCGCCCGAAGAAGCCTTGGATGCAATCTATCTCACACCTGACTTTCTCTTCGCATTGGCTTGCGCGGCACGTCCACCGGGAACTTCTAATATAGATATGACAAAACGGCTCATCTCCTTTGACAACCCCGATCAGTTTGAGCCAGATGAGACCGTTTATATCTATTTTGTAGAACTCACAAAAATTTCAGACGACAAGAAAATCTACATTGACCCGTGGCAGATTGCTGTAACCGAGGATGAGATAACACCGGACAAAGTTGAAACGTATAAATCTGGCGACCTATGGAAATACTATCGCCTTGTCGATAAATGGGATTGACTTAAAGGAGAAGATATAATGTTTATTGCCACCTACAACGCTATCTATGCCGTTGAAGATAACGGAAACGGCGAACCCACCCAAATCTATAACGGCACAGACCATCAAGGTCACGACGGAAACGCAACCCATGACGCGATGGTTTCGTTGTCAAAGGGTCAAGCCGTGCTGTCTACCTTGTCGGATGGAACGCTACTATTTTTATCAGGAGATAACGAAAAACAGATTCCAACAGGTATAGAAGATCCAATCGCTTCGTTGCTCGTTGTGCGCGAAGATCCGTTGACACTGCTCATCGGAACCGATGAGGGAGCTTACGTCTATCGCCTTGTTGGAGAAGAAGGACCGGCTGAACGGATCATCGCATTTGACAAATTAGAATGTCGGAAAGATTGGTACACACCGTGGGGCGGTCCACCCGCCGTCCGGACGCTTGCAAAAACCCAAGACGGTTTTTGTTACGCTGATATCCATGTCGGAAGTATCATGCGTTCCCCCGATGAAGGAATTTCGTGGGAACCCGTCACGCCAGACCTCAATAAAGATGTCCATCAGGTCGCTACGTGTCCTGTGGACGATAATCGAGTTTATGCGAACACGCAAAATGGTGTTTATGTCAGTCCAGATCGTGGAAACTCATGGGAACACCGGTTTGAAGGTTTACCGCGTCGTTACGGCACCGGTATCGCTGTACATCCAGCAGACCCAGACCTAATGATCGCTACAGTCCAAAACGGACCGAGAGGTGGTGGTGCTTGGCTTTGTCGTTCGGAGAATGGCGGCACGACATGGACACAACTCAACGATCAGCTTCCAGAATCCATCGATCGGATTCGGACGGGCTATATAACGTTTACATCTGATGGAACAGCGTGGGCAGTTATCGGGAAAACGCTTTATATCGGAAAGGATCGCGCCACAGATTGGAGTGCCTTCTGGACACCACCCGAACACCAGTCATCGTCCAACGAGTATCCGATCCAAGCCCTCGCTGTTTAACCGATCATTTGGGTTGGTATTGAAGAGGGCTTATGCTGTATCAAGTGTGAGAGTAAACTCGGTTCGTAGTAGGGCAATTCTGCGGCGTACACGCCCAAATGCGACGTGCATTATTGCCCGTTCTTGCCGTTGATTACAAATCCACCCTAAGATTCAAAGTAGACAAAACTGTAGTTATGAATATATTAGGTATAGACTTTACTTTCTTTGCGGTGAGCGATATGCAAAAATCGCTCACCTTTTATCGTGACCAGCTTGGGATGCCACTGGCATGTTTGGTCCATAAAGGCACATGGGCAGAATTTGAGATAAACCCCGGCACGCTGGTATTAGGACAAGGTTACGATTTTACACAACCCGGCGGCGGGACGGTCGCACTTGCAGTCGCTGACGCAAAGGCTGCCGTAGAAGAATTAGAACAAGCAGGAATTCATATACAGTCGCCCCTCGGTGAATCCGCTGTATGTTTCTGGGCGATTATTGAAGACCCCGATGGTAATCGCGTCATTATCCATCAGCGCAAAGATGGGACAGCCGGTTAAGGGGTTAGTCAGGAACAATATAGGAGCAATCTGTTGATACAATACGCGAAGGAATTTCTGACACTGCAAGTTAAATTCGCCCAGAAAATCGCTGAAGTCTCCAAGCAAGCACTCCCAGATGTACTCATCGACTACACCATATTGCGAACGCTGTTCAATTTGCGAGTCTCCCACGATATTTCTAATCCATTGTGGAATGCGTTCATCATAGGTCTTGAGTTGTCCGATAACTCTGAAGATTGGACATACAATTTCTACCGCCAGCGCATGACAGTGAAGCCAGATGTCTCTGACGATAGGCGATTTTTTGGGTGTTTTTCCTATGTCTACCCATGGCGCGGCACGAAAAAACTTCGGCTTCACTTTGAAAATCGTGAAACCTCTGACCGTGGTACATTGAGTAAGGAGAGAATGGCAATCCGAAAGTCGGAGTTGTCGGCAATGTTCCGATACATCCACGCAAATCATCCTGACGTGGAGACGGTGCGCGGTGGTTCTTGGCTTTACAACATTCCAGCCTACCTAAGACTCTTTCCGCCAGATTATGTCAAAACAGCGAAACCGGTCGGTTATGAAACCACATTTTGGGCATTGTGGGGACAATTTGTTGCTCGCAATGGATCCATTCGAGAACCCGCTGCCTCGCAATTCTTAGGGTGTCTTAGTAAGCAGCAAACGATCGAAGGCTGTCTTCAATGCTTTCCATACCAAGTGCTGCGGCCCGAATGTTCTATTGAGACATTCTACGATTTTTATAACTTGTAAGTCTTAAACAGCAGTTTTTCCGCAGTCTATACAAGCGTTTGATTTCCTAATCTAATGTTTTATTTTCTAAAGGAATCTATCATGAACATCAAAAACAGATACATTACAAAACTCACATTTATATTGACGATTACGGCATTTGTTATTGGACTTTCCTCTTGCGAGCGTGTTCACCAAATAATAGAACCCGGGATACCTGAAACAGATGTTTCCGTACGCGACCATGTTTGGGCCGTCGATCAGAACGGTGTTGAGGTACCCGTACTCGGAACTTGGGTGCTTGTATCACACACACACTTAAATTCGACCTCCACAATCGGAGAAAGCTTCACCTTACCGCCAGATGATCCGCATAGCATTCAAATATCGGATGGCGCATACACAGATGGCGAAGATGTCCTCTGGACAAAGATAAGAGTAACGACCGCCAGCGGTGACCAGTGGCAGTTCCTCGAACGCGTGGACACAAGCGTTTCACCCCATCGGCTCTATGTCGTTGTCACAGTCGATGATAACGGGATACCTACACTTGCGTACGGCGAATATCCTTTCGATTTGCCGGGACATAACGTACAAATCTGGGAAAAACAGTGAGGTTATTAAGAATGGTTCAAAGGATTGAGGAACAAGACGGGCACATGTTTCTCCACTTTGGTGACCCACCAGAGGATGTAGGACAAATCGAGTTCGTCAATTGCGTAGCGTATCAACGAGACCGGATACTCTTCTGCAAATGGCGCGATAATAACTTCTGGGTTATACCCGGAGGACGCGTTGACCCAGGGGAAACAGCAGAAGAAACCGCACACCGTGAACTCTTGGAAGAGACGGGCGCGACGTTTAAAAACATTGAAGTGCTCTGCTACATACACTGCTTCATGTACAACCTCGAATATTGGGGAATTGCCTACTTGGGAGAGATCAAAGAATTAGGAAGCCCATTGGACCTTAACGAAGTCAGTGAGGCAAAGCTGTTCTCGAAATTCCCTGAGAATCTATCTAATCCAGGACCGTTTGGAAACCAAAGTAGAGCACTCTATCAAGCAGCAATGCGTAAACTATCAGAGACATAAGATTAAATTTTTTGATGTTTTTTCAGATTTTTTTGACATTCACGAAAATTGCGGGTATAATTAATCCAATTCTTGCGATTATCCATGAATTTATCGCAATTTTATTTGACATCCGCGAGCGGTGTGGGTATAATTAAAAAGATAATGAGATTCGTTATCAAGTTTTCAGAAACTCGATCTCCAACATGAGATCAAAAAATTAGACGAAACACTACTAAATATGATAATGAGTCTCAATATCATTTTATCACGACTTGTATTTATGAAGAAACAACTGGTTCTCCTCACTATTTCGGGAATATTTATCTTACTCAGTACAAGTGCCATTGCTGGATCAAACCCGTTCTCGGTCTCTGGATACGGCGTAATTAACTACGCTCACTTCGATTGGGAACTCGATCCAGACAGACGCGCCGCGATTGACGTAGAACGTTTTGTCATCGCACCGAAGTACCGTATCAACGATACCATCCGACTCGAATCGGAACTGGAATTTGAACACGGCGGTACCGGCAGCACAATGGAATTCGACAAATTTGAAGAGTTCGGGGAATTCGAGACAGAAATTGAGAAAGGTGGCGAGGTGATCGTCGAAAAACTCGCTGCTGTCTTCTCTTTCCGACCCTCCCTTAACTTCCGTGTTGGGCATATCATCGTTCCAGTAGGGCTTGTTTCCAAACGGCACCGACCACAACACTACTTCACAACAACGCGCCCCGAAGCGGAGGCACATATCATCCCAACTATCTGGCACGAAACCGGGGTCGAACTTTTCGGTTCACTCGGTTCACTGAACTATCAAGCACAGATTGTCAACGGACTGGATTCAACCGGTTTCAGTTCGCGGCACTGGATCGTTCGCGGACACCAACTGCGGTTTGAGACGATCAACGCCGAAGCACCCGCGTTCGTCGGACGACTCGATTATGCGTTTCATGAAAACGCAATCGTCGGTATCTCTGGCTACTACGGGGACACCGCGGCGAACCGACCGAAACCCGATGTGAATTTCGATGCCCACGTCGGCATTGTCAGCTTTCACGGATTTTACGAGATGAATGCGGTGAAGGTACGCGGATTGTTCCTCTGGGGAGCACTTGAAAACGCTGATCAACTCTCCAGAGTCAACCGGACCCTCTCCAATAATCTTAATGTGAAGCGTACACCGATAGGCAGTTCAGCCCTCGGTTACTATATTGAAGCTGGCTACGATGTCTTATCATTTTTCAGACAGCGAAATAATAAAGCGGGGCATCAGGACCAAGAGGACACATCGCCTGATACGGTTTTAGATGTTTTCGCGCGTTACGATTATTACGATACAATGGCGAGTGTTGAAGGGATTATCTTTGACAATCCGCGGTGGGAAAGAACTACATGGACTTTTGGGATTAACTACCACGTCCATCCAAAGATGGTTTTCAAGAGCCATTACTCCCTCCGACGGTTAGCAACAAAGGATAAAAACAGGGAAAACACCTTCGCACTCGGCTTCGGTTTTCAATATTAATAAGAGTTTTCAGTCTTCAGTCGTCAGTTAAAGAGGGTGCTGTTACTTGAACAGTAACCTTATAGTAGATTATGAAAATAAGTTTACATTTTATGAGATTTATGTTATTGTT
>VYCT01000230.1 GCA_009843785.1 Candidatus Poribacteria bacterium
ATTTAGGTCTAATAAACTATCTGTTTTACTATAGAATTTTGGCTGTAAAGGAGAACTATGCCGGAACAATTACAACAATTACTCAATTTGGAAACTGCCCCTGTCGCGGTAACTTTTCACGATGCGCAACCAGATGGGGTTTCCCGTGTAGAAAAGGTTGAAGCCTCTGGTTGTACCTATTGGCGACGCGCAGCAGAGGGCAAAACCTTCTACACCGAAGCCTCTGATCATTACAACTGTCCGATCGGGTGTTATACACACAATGTTGAACTCCCGGATGCACAGATGAAGGAACTCGAAAGCACGCTCGGACTGATGGGCGAACTCGGCTATATCACTATGGAAGAGGTCCCGGGCATACCTCGAAGCGAAGATCCGTTTCAGAGTGCTGTCTATTCTCCTTTAGCGGATGCCACTGACACACCTGATGTTGTCATCATCTCTGGCACGCCGAGGCAGATGATGCTCTTGATGGAAGCCGCGACCGCTGCTGGCATCGGTACTGAGAACGGGGTTATGGGTAGACCGACGTGCGCTGCCATTCCTGCTGTCATACAAGGTGGCCGGAGCGTGAGCAGTTTGGGGTGTATCGGCAACCGCGTCTATACTGCACTCTCCGATGATGATTTCTACTTCGCTTTTCCCGGTGAACACATCGACGTGCTTGTCGAAAAGTTAGAGACGATTGTAAATGCGAATCGTGCGTTAGAGGAATATCACCAACAACGTCAAGCGGATTTTTAAACTTACCTTGCGGAGAAACGATGTGGACTGAGCATTGAATAGTTTTTGCCAAAGAGTTAAAGAAATCCGCAGAAATACCCAAGCAAAAACCCTTCCACTTCGTTTCAGGCTTAGGTTTCGTTGCTAATTTAATGCGGAGATCTGAATGTCATGCAAAAGGTTGCTGTGATTACAGGTGCAGCGAGCGGCATCGGGAGAGGATTGGCGGAACGGTTCGCAGCGGAAAGTATGAAAGTCGTCCTTGCTGATGTTGAAGAAGAAGCGTTAGCCGAACTTGAGACGACCTTAAAATCTAAGGATGCGGACGTTCTGGCCGTCAAGACGGATGTCTCAAATGCTGCCGAGGTCGAAAACCTTGCAGTGCAGACACTGGACACTTTTGGTGCGGTGCATATTCTCTGTAACAATGCCGGTGTTGTCTGTAGTCGTCCGATCTGGGAACACACACTCGCCGATTGGGAGTGGGTTTTAGGTGTTAACCTGTGGGGTGTCATCCACGGCATCCGAGCGTTTGTGCCGCGTATGCTCGCGCAAGGGGACGCATGTCATATTGTAAATACGGCTTCTATTTTGGGTTTAGTAGGAGGTAGTGGCGAAGGTATCTATAAGGTGAGCAAACACGGGGTCGTAGTATTGTCGGAGACGCTTGCTGACGAATTGGCGCAGAAAGGGGCAAATATTCAGGTGCATGTGCTTTGTCCGGGTTGGGTTCGCACGGGAATTCTGGAGTCCTCTCGAAACCGTCCAGACACATTGCAAAATCCAGAAATGGAAACACCGCCGCGTCAGGAAACTATTGGCGGTTCACGGAATGTCCGTGCCGAGATGGAGGCGGGGATGTCGCCTGCCGAGGTTGCGGAGCATGTCTATAACGCTATCCAGACGGGTACCTTCTATATCCACACACATCCTGAGCACAAGACGTGGATTCGTGAACGTATGGAACGTATTTTTGAGTAACCAGTGTAACTTGAATACAAAAATGTAGTAAACAGATTAGATTAGGCGTTTGAGCAGAGTTTCGGAGTACGAGCGTAAGTTTGGAGAAACAGTATACTATAATGACAGCGAGGTTAAAATAAGCAAATGAAACGCAGATTGGAAGTAGAATTAGATTTTATCACAGACTTATCGCCATTAGAACTCGCGTCGAAAGTTGCCCCGCTCGTTCGCGAGGCTATTGACGCGGTGAAAGAATCTTTGGGGGCTGAATTAGAGTTTGATATTTTTCTGATATTGGATGGACACGAAGTTCGTTTCGTGATGGAATCAGTGTGACTTGCCCCGCACACATTTATTACGTCAAATCCAGCACGCTCCGTGCGACTTCGCCCTTTGTCAATGTTTCAAAGGCATTGTTAATCTGTTTCAAAGGGTAGGTCAGTATACTCATATACAGGCGTTTGGATGGTACGAACAGGCTGGCACTGTTCCCATACTGCTTGATGTAAGCGTTCAACAGTCTCTGGAGAAAAGTGTTGTTCTCCTGTCTCAATGTTGACTCGAGCTGGAACATTTTCAATTAAAAAGAACTGTCCATTCAATTCAATAGAGTACGTTACATTTTTTTCAATTAAGGTTTCATTCCAAACTGCTTTGTTAGACATTTTTTCCTCTCAATTTGAAATTGATCCATCGTAATGGGTCTGGTTCGTACAAAGTTATAATCTTGACTCGGGGTCTTGATGGATAACTACACTGAATATGCAGAGGTCTTCTTGCTCGCGTAAATCCCAAAATTAGGCAACTCGGACCGTACTTATCGTTTGGGTAATCTTCAATTATTTCACACTGTTCAATAGCTTCACGAATTTCTTGTACCCGGATATGACGAATAATACTTTGATCTGTAGCATGTTGTGAGAACTCAAACTGTCCATTTCTTATTTTCGTTCGGATCTCATTAAGAATTGTCATAAAACTGTTAGACTTATTGGATTGTCAATATCAATAGAAAAATTATGCCTGAAAAATTTCCATCTCAATTATGAGGGCATGTTAGGTTAAGTCCAAAACGCTGCGTGCGACTTCGCCTTTTGCCAATGCCTCAAATGCATCGTTGATTCCTTCCAGTGGGTAGGTACGCGTAACGAGTTCATCCAATTTAAGCTGCCCACCTTTATAGAGCGAAACCAGCCGTGGAAAATCCACATGTGGACGCGCAGTCCCGTACATCGAACCGATCACCATTTTCTCTGGCATCAACATCCGTGCATCAAATTCGACAGGCGTGTTCTCTGGTGCATGCCCGACAAAAACCGTCACACCTCTGCTCCGCGTACAGAGGATCGCTTGCCGGAACGTTTCACCGATCAGCCCGATCGCTTCAAATGCGTAGTGGACCCCGCGTCCGCCGGTAATCGCCTTAATCTGTTCTACAGGATCGACTTCGGAGGCGTTAACGGTATGCGTGGCACCGAACTGTCTACCGAGTTCAAGTTTGTTGTCGAGGACATCAACGGCGATAACGGGTTCACCACCAGCGAGGGCGGCACCTTGGATACAATTGAGTCCAACCCCACCGCATCCAAAGACAGCGACTGAACTGCCGGGCGAAACCTGGGCAGTATTGATAGCAGCACCGACACCTGTCATGACACCACATCCGATGAGGGCTGCCTGTGCCAGCGGCATGTCTTTATCAATCGGAACAACTGCGTCTTGTGGGACAAGTGTTTCGGTGCCAAAGGTGCCTAACCCTGCCATCTGATCGATTTCACGTCCACCGGTTTTCGGAGTAGGTCTACCGGACCCATCAGCGGGAAGCGCGCATAAATTGGGATACCCCTTCTGGCACATCTCGCAAAACCCGCAGTTCCGTTTCCATGAGAGGATAACGTGGTCACCGACTTGGACTTGGGTTACGTCGCTGCCAATCTCTTCTACGATGCCGGCACCTTCGTGCCCAAGAATAACAGGTAACCTCACGAAGGGCCAATCCCCCTTAACAACGTGCCAATCGGAGTGACAAACACCACTGGCGATCAATCGCACGCGCACGTGGTTCGGTCCTGGGCGCGGTAAGTCGAACTCTTCAATTTTTAAGTGTGTGTCCGTTTCATATAATACTGCGGCTTTCATGGGTTCCTCCGAAGTTTGATACGGCTATATCTATCTTACTTTCGCTGAAAATAGAGGCTATCATTAAGAAAAGGGATTAAGGCAAACGTTACGGCTTGTGTATAGTTTTGCAATCTGTCTACTGCGCCCTTTGTGAAAAATCCGCTGGCACTCTGTTTCTCTTTCGTGTTGAAATCTCCGGCAAGTTTATCAATGATGGCACTTAATTCGATGCCTGCCAAGAGTTTTTCGACGATCCTGTCTGGTAATTCATACAACCCAGTTGTGCCAAAGCTTTCTCGGTGCTGTTGATCTAATATGTGGATGACAGTAAATTGGAACCATCTGTTATGTAGTTGAAGGACCCCACCCTCAATACCGACGAAAAAGTTGGCGTTTAGGTGCTGTTCATCGCTGATCCGCTTTGCCTGCTCAGCACGGTTCTTGGCACCGACGAAGGTCTCTTCATCAAACGGTTGAGCAGAAACGCCAGAGTCAACGGATAATCCATGAATCTCCAACGGATTGAAAAATTTTGAGAAACTTTGTCGGACGCTCTCAATTTTGACGCGGTTTTCTGAACCGATTAAAACTTTAGTAGGTTTCATATTCATCATTATAGCACTTTTTAAAAGAGATACAAAGCAAGATTTCTGATTGACATTCATCACTAAAAAAAGATATAATAAATTAGACGGACTGATTTGTATGAGAAGCCGTAAGGCACACCTAAAATGGACAAGAGGAGAATAGACGTGTTTCGCTTTAAATTGCTCCGCAAGCCTATATTAAAAAGTCGACGAGTTGTACTTGTCAGTATCTGCGTACTGATTATGTTTTCATGTGGAAGTGGAGAGATTCAGAATTTTGAAGGCATCGCGATCCATGCGGATCCGCGTGTCGACAGGATTGACTTGAGGATCTATCTGGTTGACAGAAATGGCACGCCGCTCATCTGGAACCAGAGCATTCTCAGTCCGAGTGTCGGTGTGAGTACGATCTCTGAAGCGGATTTTACGACGAACGCCAAAGTCTACTCTATCCGAAACGGCGAGAAACATCGGAAAGTCTACGATGGACGGTTGATTGACCTCCGCTGGTCACAGGAACTCAATAGACTCGATCGGCTCATGACCGCGGAGATCCCACGTGCCTTCATTGCGGAAGACCCAGAACGCGATACACCGTTAGGTATCATCACGATTGAAGTGCAAACAGAAAAGCAGGGACCTTTCATGGATACCTTAGAAAAAGCTGAAATCTATAAATTCTAAACCAATTTTATCAGGATAGGAGGCACACGCCGTGTCCCGTCACCCGACGCATCCGCTTGAAAGGTCGTTTGTTATTAGAAAACGCAACCGCTTTTTACTGAAAACTGAAAACCGATAACTGGAAACTACTAAAAAATATGCCTATTCACACACAGGACTACCGTCATTGGGAAGGCACGCTGAAACCGCGGCATTATACACGGTGGTGGATCATCGCCAAGGCAGAACTCAAACTGCTTGCACAACGCAAAATCGTTCGATTAATCGTCGCGATTCCGCCGCTCATCTACATCTTCGTTCACGCAATACTCATCTATATCATTAACCAAGTACCAGATGCAACGCTTCCGTTTGACGTTAACGCCGAGTTTTTTCAGGAATTTCTATTCAGGCTTACACCGATTCCATCAGCGATGTTAATTGCCCTGATCGCCATTTTTGGCGGTTCCGGGTTAATCGCCACAGATCTGAAGAACAACGCGCTCTCCCTTTATCTATCTAAACCGCTTTCATGGATAGATTACCTCATCGGGAAATTCGCAGTCATTGGAATCTTACTTGGCTCTCTTACGGTGGTCCCTGGGCTTTTGCTATTTCTGGAGCAGGCACTGTTAGCGGACGTGTCGTTTTTGCAAGAGAACTACTGGCTGCCTTTTTCGATCATCGCCTATTCTGCACTACTGATCCTCTCCGCCAGTCTGTTAATGCTACTTTTTTCATCGCTGACCTCAAATCCTCGCTATGCCACGATCGGCTTCTGTGCCGTATGGTTTGGCTCACCTGTCATCCAACAACTGCTAAAAGGTATTACTCGGACCAGCAAAACCGCAGTCGTCTCGATTTGGGCAAATTACGACATTCTCGGTTCAGCCCTCTTTGACGGTTCACACATTCACGCTGTGCATTGGGTCTGGTCGCTCCTCACCGTGCTGGCATTGATAGTCCTCTGTCTTTTTGTGCTGCACCGTCGGATTCGTGCGGTTGAAATTGTTAAATAACCGTTAGCGGAGTCTTGCGCCGTTTGCATCCCACATCTCACCCTCCGAATAGACCTGCGGCGGTATTATCGGTGTCAGCGTTGGCAGCCAATCCTCTCGGAATCGCTGGACCAATCGGACTGCATTCTGATAAGCGATCCGTTCCTTCGTTTCATCGTCAAGGCGTGCCGCCTCAATCTGCGCTTGGACTAACCGAAAATCGTAGTAGGGTAGATCACTACCGAACATAATTCTATCGCTGCCGAGGTTATCGACGAGATGTACCAGGTCCCAACTCTCATCTGCCCCTTCCGGCTTTTGTGCGACATCAAACCAGACATTTTCACACGTGCTGCACTGGGCAATCGCATCAAGATGTCCGGCTTTGTTCATTGAAACGTGCCCGATGATAAACGTTACCGAGGGGAATCGTCTCGCGTAAGCGGCGATGTTGTGCGTGGAACCTGCCTGATGTAATAGGCAGAGTCCGTTGTACATCGCCACGACTTCAAGGAATGCGTGCAGCTCGCCGCCGAGTGAATGTCCTGACAAACCTGGGTGGCACATAAATCCGACTAAACCGTCTTCCCGCATTGCCCTGTCAAGTTCATCGACACCTGCCTGTTCGTGTCGAACCTCAACGTTACCGAGTCCTATAGGAAACCGCTCTGGGTGCAGTTTGCAAGCATTGCCAATTGTCTCATGTTGCGCACGCGTATCCAATACGCCGCGGGCCTGCGGTCCTCCGCCTGTTGGACACGGAATTGCACCGATAACATTTGCTGAAGCCATCCGCGCGAGACATCGTCCAACACTCTGTCCTATAGTTGGCGCGCGTGATACCGTCATACCGATATGGCAGTGTACATCAAAATAGGGACGCATAGTTCATCCTTTCCAAGAGCCTAAAATTCTGGCACAGGCGTGTAAGTATTAAAGCCGTCTGTTCTATCTTTGCCCTGCAACAGATAGATATAGTGTGCGCGCCGCCACTCTGCGCCGGGGTAACGGACATCTGCTGGCATGTAGCGCATTGTGTAGCCGCATCGCCGTTTTTCCGAAACGTTCGGACTGGAATTGTGGATTGTCCACGCATCGTGAAAATGACACTCGCCAACCTCTAATTCCAAGTTGACCATCTTGGATGTGTCAAGGTCATCTTCCACCACTTCGCTTCCGAAAAGCATGTTTTTCCGATCAACAGATTCATAACGGCGATCGCGTAAGTTGTGGCTGCCGGGGATGACGCGCATGCAGCCGTTTTCGACCTTCGATTCATCAACTGCCAGCCACATCGTGATAACGTGCATCGGATCGAGAGACTCACCCCAGTAGACCCCGTCTTGGTGCCATGGGACTGCCATGCCGTCGTTCTCTCGTTTGCTAATAAAATGGCTCGACCAGAGGACGATATCCGGTCCTATAAACCGCTCGATCACCTTCAACACGCGTGGATGTGTTAGGTATTTGAATAGGTACGGATGCGCAAAATGCGGGACATCCATCTGCTCTGGACGCCTACCGTCCGGCAAATTTTCGATCATATCGTCCACATAATCCCGAAGTTCATCTAACTCCGGTTTCGTGAAGATACGTCCATAAGTGATATACCCGTTTTCTTTGTAGAATTTGACCTGCTCATCAGAGACAGTCGTTTCCAGTTGCCAGTTCATGTGTCACCTATTTCTCTAAAATTTCGATCCATCGCTGTCAGCGTTTCAAACGCCATCAGCAACAGTGTATCGTTAATTGTGGATTCTACCGTTTCATCCAAAACTCGAAAGCCCAAACAGCCCGTTCAACTCAAAAGAGAAAGCTTATTTCCTTTTTATTTTCGCCCAGGTGGTAGCCAATTTATCATTTGGTGAGACAGCCTCTGCCCCCAACGTCCGCGCAAGCCCTTTTTCGGCGATTTCTGTTATCTGATCCTCAGTCAACACAACGTTGAAGAGTGCCGCTTCATCTATTGCTCCATCGACAAGACTTCGGGAGGCAACACCGGCTTCACCCCCAATAGTAAAGGGTTTATGGTTATCTTCATTCTCTTTTTGCTGCGCGGAAATATCTTTTTCAGCTTCCAGTTTTCCATCACGGTACAATTTCATGGCACCCTTTCGGTCAGCAGTTGCAGCGAGATGGTGCCACTTCCCATCGTTGATGGGCGATGTTCCAAAGAGATGAACGCCTGCACCTTGCGCCAATCCGAACCAGAACAGCGGTTTTCCTTTGTTATTCGGATCAAGATTCCCGCGAACGCACAAGAGGTAGCCGTGCCTCGGCATAGCGAAATCAGCCTTTTCGATAATAGTTGCGTGCCAATCGTCGGCGGTTTTAGAATACTTGAACCATGCCATCATAGAAAAATTTGCTGTTCCGACATTCAGAAGTGGTGAGGTGCCAGCGTTAACCAAGCCACCGCTTTTGAATTCCAATCCACCGTCGAATTTGCCATCCGTCCACTTCACAGGGTCCAAGAACTCCGCCTCGAGTGCGTTTTCCGTTAAGTCCTTGGCGAGATCGCCGCCATCCTCGTTGAAGAGCCAGACGGCTACTGCCGTGGCGGGGTCAATTGCGGTGTGTCCGTGTACGGTAAACAGCAGGACGGCAGCACCTATAACAGACCAGAAAATACTCGGTTTTTGATATCTACCTCTCATCTGTATTACCTCCACAATTATTCGCTTTGAATTTTGACACACATTTGTATCAAATGTCAAGCAATTTTTTCGGTGTTAGTAAATACCGCGACCACAGATCGCGCCTACAAAAAACACACCAATGCATCGCGACCACAGATCGCGCCTACAAGAAAAATCCATTATTCGTTGACTTTTGGGTTTGGTATGCTACAATATTGTCCGTAGTTATCAATATTATGATGTGGATTCTACAGCCACATTACTGTTTTATACGAAACCCACATATCCTATATTGAGGGAAACATGAACTTTAGTAGACAATTTTATGGTTTGGTGCTTTTGATACTGTTATCCATAAGTTTAACGGTTGTTGCTGATGAGGAAACCGAAGAAGTTGTTCAGTTGGAAGACATCGTGGTTACTGCACGTAAACGCGAGCAGCGATCTTTTGAAGTACCGCTCTCCGTTTCGACACTTCGGGGTGAGAAATTCGACACGATACGCTCATCGGGTATGGATGTACGTTTTTTGTCGAACCGCACGCCGAGTTTACAGATCGAATCGTCGTTTGGACGTATCTTTCCGCGCTTCTACATCCGCGGGCTCGGCAATACGGACTTCGACCTCAACGCTTCACAACCAGTTTCGCTGCTCTACGACGGCGTTGTGCTCGAAAACGCCTTGTTAAAGGGATTTCCCGCCTTTGACTTGGATCGGGTTGAGGTGTTGCGGGGCCCACAAGGCACACTGTTCGGACGCAATACGCCCGCGGGTATTGTGAAGTTTGAATCGGCGCGCCCGACACAGACATTTGAAGGATACGTACGGGTGAATTACGGTCGATTTAACAGCAGTAATTTTGAAAGTGCTGTATCGGGGCCACTCGTTCCGTCTGTACTTTTTGCGCGGCTTTCATTGCTTGTACAGCGGCGGGACGACTGGGTGGACAACGAACACACCGGTGAGGATAACGCTTTAGGGGGACATCGAGACTTTGCAGGTCGCCTACAGTTGTTGTGGACACCTACCCCGGAGTTGGAAACACGATTCAAATTCCATGCTCGCGATCTTGACGGCACCGCACGCCTGTTCCGCGCGAATATCCTGTCACAGGGTGAAGGTGGACTGGTGCAGGATTTTTCCCGGGGCAGTATTGCACATGACGGACGTAATGAGCAGACGTTAAGCACACAAGGGTTGAACGTTGAAGTACGCTACGATATCGGGGACTTCCAACTGGTGTCGCTGACCGGCTTTGAACGACTGACTAATTTCTCGCGCGGAGATATCGACGGCGGATACGGCGCTGCGTTTCTCCCAGTAAGCGGTCCCGGTGAGATTCCCTTCCCTTCTGAAACCGCGTCCGGTATTCCGAACCTGCAACAGTTTAGCCAAGAAGTCCGCTTGATGAGTCCAGCCGCGCGCCGTCTCACCTACCAGTTCGGTTTATACTATTTCTCGGAGTTTGTGGAGATGGAGGATTTCAACTACGATACACTCGCTGAGGGCACTTTGGATGGCATCGCCCGACAAGAACAGGCATCTACAGCACAAGCGGCGTTCGCAGCGTTGACCTTCCAAATGCTTGAGAACCTGGAATTCGGTGCCGGTCTACGATTGTCCCGTGATGCGAAAGACTATACAGCATGGCGGGATCAAGCACCCGCTGTTACCGGGGCAGATCCACTCGGTCCTATTCACGAGAACCCGGAAGACACTGTCTGGAGCGGAGATATGAGCCTCCGCTATCAAGTGGCACCGAGTGTGCAGACGTATCTCCGCGCGGCGCGAGGCTTTCGGGCACCGAGTATTCAAGGACGCTTGTTGTTTGGCGATGCTGTCACGGTCGCGGATACCGAGACGATTCTCTCCTTTGAAGGCGGCACGAAATTACGCTTGTGGGACCAACGGTTACATCTAAATATGGCGGCGTTCCAGTATTTTATGCAAGATCAGCAACTCACTGCGGTGGGTGGCGAGACCAATTTCAACCGGTTGGTGAATGCTGATAGCACGATTGGACGCGGCGTTGAAGCGGAGTTGGTTTTTATGCCAATCACTGCCCTGGAGGTTTCGGCAGGACTCAGTTACAATCAGACACGGATTGACGATCCGAATTTGGCGATACAGGGGTGTGGTGCGCCGTGTACAATGCTGGATCCGCCTGTTGCTGATGGAATTTACTCCATTGATGGCAACAGTCTACCACAGGCTCCGGGTTGGATTGCAGACGTAGCACTGCATTATATTCTCGACCTGCCAGCAGGCGTGCGTCTTATCGCTTCCACCGACTGGGCATATCGTAGCCGAGTCCGATTCTTTCTCTACGATTCTGTGGAGTTTGCCGATGATTGGCTTTTGGTTGGCGGTGTCCGACTTGCCTGCCTATTACCGTCCAGCGATATAGAGGTAGCACTGATAGGACGGAACATCCTCAACGATACATCTCCGACAGGTGGCATTGATTTCAACAATCTGACAGGATATGTCAATGAACCGCGATTTTGGAGTCTCGAATTGATGCGGCGTTTTTAAGAGCTAATGCGGTTGAAAAAACCGTCTCTGTGTGGAAAATAGGGCATAAAATTAAATACCACTTACTCAAAAGCGTTTGCGACCGCAACCAGATCAAGGATATTAATAACCTTATCACCATTGACATCTGCCCGCCAGTTATTCGTTGTTATCGGTTCGCCTAAGTATTTGGCAACAATTATTAGATCAAGGATATTAATCTTTCCATCCATATTTACATCCCATTTGGGACCCGTAAAAACATCTTCTTCAGACGTTGGTAATTCTTCTACAATTTCAATTTCAAGGTTTGGAACGACCGATGGCAGTTCTACACCAGCACTATCGCCAAGCGTACAATCGCCGGGCGTGAAAGTCACTTTACCAACTTTTTTTGCTTTGAATTTGATAGACAACAAGGGACCACTTCGATTCAGACCTGTTCCATCTATTCGCAACACACTGAAGCCTGTTATCAAACCATTTTCGTTATCAATGCTACCTTCTCTAAAGAAAGTTTGGGTAGCATCTGATGACAAAAAATCGCCTTCGATTACTTCGATAGCCTCAAGCAGGTTCGGATCAAAAGAAATGCCACACTGCCATCCTGTTAAATCCTGAACAAACAGGGCATCTATGTTAAAAGTAAATGTGCTATCAAGTGCTACAAGTGTAGAATCTGCGGAAAAAGTGAATCCATTCGGCTCTATTTTCGTATTTTTACTGAGTTCATAGAGGGGTGTCCAATCGCGGATCGGGTTGCCTGTTAGGTCTAACCATTTCAAATTCGTTAACCTTGCTAACGGAGATATGTCTGTGATATTGTTGTCCCTCAAATTCAGACGTTCCAAGTTTGTTAGATCCTGTAAAATAGACACATCCGACACATTATTACCAAACACGTATAACTCTTTCAATTTTGGCGCGTTCTTTATAGTAAAGCTTTTAATTAATTATACACTTTTATAATTTCATCAATAGATT
>VYCT01000135.1 GCA_009843785.1 Candidatus Poribacteria bacterium
TAAATAAAGTCAGGATATAGGGGACTTTGGCGCGCTTGTGAAATTTGTTTCCCTATTACGAAAGACTAACGTTTTTTTGTGAATAACGTCTTAAGAGCATAGATTGTTTTTGAGGCGTAGTGGGCATATTTTTTAGTGCCCGATTCGAGGAACTTGATAATGCGAACGCTTGAACGCAATACCATCACAGCACAAATAACCGGTGTAGGGTGCCTTCAGAATTTTTCTCTCTACGCTTGGGGTTTTTTGACGCGGCTTGCAAGCAGCAGTTTGCTCTTAAAAGGCGTATTTGTGTTTTATCTGTATCTGTACTTATATTTGTACGGCAACGATAGGTGGTGAAGGTTCGTAGGTAATGCTTCAATTGTATGATTAACGGATGCCAGTATCACCACCCAGCGTTGAAAATAAATTCGATGTTGGGTAATTTTTTTTAACCGAATTAGATTTGGGACAGACAGAGTTTTTCTGGGAGGTAGTTGAAAAGGATGGTAATCGTTACCAAGACCGATGCAACACAATCAGATATTGATGCTGTTGTAAAACGGATCGAAAGTGTTGGGTTGAAAGCACAAGTCTCAACCGGCGAACGGCACACGGTCATCGGTGTCATAGGAGATAAAACATTGCTTGGTGATATTCCGATAGAGTCAATGTCCGGTGTTGAGCGAACGATGCCGATTACGGCGCCGTTCAAGTTGGCAAGCCGCGAATTTCGGGAAGAACCGACAGTTATCGCAGTGAATGGCACAAAGATTGGTGGAAAGCAGTTGCCTGTTATTGCCGGTCCCTGTGCTGTAGAGAGCACAGAACAAATTGTGACCATTGCCCGATTGGTTGAAAAAGCAGGCGCGAGTTTCATCAGAGGCGGTGCGTTTAAGCCGAGAACGGGGCCTTATAGTTTCCAAGGCTACGGTGAAAGTGCTCTCAAGATGCTAAAGGCGGCGAAAGACGAAACTGGACTCGGTATCGTCACTGAAGTTATGACCCCCCACGAAGTGGAACTCGTTGGGGAATATACAGATATGTTCCAACTCGGGACCCGGAACATGACGAATTTTTACCTGTTACGTGAGGTCGGGCGCGCGCAGAAACCGGTCATCCTCAAGCGCGGGATGTCCGCAACAATCGAAGAATGGCTGCTTGCCGCCGAATATATCCTTGCAGAAGGGAACCCGGATGTTATCCTATGTGAGCGTGGCATTCGCACATTTGAAACCCATACACGCAACACACTTGACCTGAACGCGGTACCCGTCGTTCACGAATTGAGCCACCTTCCAATCGTCGTTGATCCAAGCCACGGCACCGGTATCCGAAGCTTGGTGTGTGATATGACGAAAGCATCTGTGGCTGCCGGGGCTGATGGGTTGTTACTTGAAGTACATCACGATCCTGATCATTCAATGACGGGAGATGGTGCACAGTCGCTGTTCCCAGATCAATTTGAGACACTCATGCGGGAACTGAAACCGATTGCGATCGCCGTCGGGCGTGAAATCTAACTTTTTAACGATTGAGTTTTTGCTCATTTTTTGCCGATGGCAAAAAATGGTTTTCGATGAAGTTGGTGGTGTTGGTTATGTGATGTTGTCTGATGCTTTTGAACCTGGCGGTAACCTTTTGATGGCATCAGGCTTCCCTCGTAACTTGCAAACTTTATCCATCCTTGATTAAAATTCGGAGGAAAGAGCCTTGGACGATTTTGAAACCAACCAGCAGAAAGTCTATATTTTTGATACAACGCTCCGTGATGCCGAGCAGACGCCCGGTGCTGCTCTGGGTATCCAGGAAAAACTCGAAATTGCCAAGCATCTCGCCAAATTAAATGTGGATGTCATTGAAGCTGGATTCCCAATTTCGTCACCGGGTGATTTCGACGCTGTCAAACGGATAGCCAACGAAGTTGAAGGCCCGGAAATTTGCGCGCTCTCTCGCGTTGTAGAGAAAGACATTACTGCCGCATGGAAAGCGATTGAGGACGCACCGCGCGCCCGTATCCATACCTTTGTCGGCACATCGCCGATTCACATGGGCCGCATCACACGGACGACACCGGAAGATACACTCCGAATGGCAACGGATGCCGTCGCTTACGCGAAAAGCCTCTCTGAAGGACACTCAGATGCGAATGTGGAATTTTCACCGATGGACGCAGGACGCACAGAGTTAGCGTTTCTTTATGAGGTCGTTGAAGCGACAATCGCTGCGGGGGCAACTGTCGTTAATATTCCAGAGACCGTCGGCTGGACAGTACCAACAGAGTTCGGGAACCTCATCAAAAGCATCATGGAGAATGTACCGAATGTCGACGACGCTATAATTAGCGTCCATTGTCATAACGATCTCGGTTTGGCAGTGGCGAACAGCCTTATCGCGATTGAACAAGGTGCGCGTCAGGTAGAATGCACAATCAACGGACTCGGAGAACGCGCCGGGAATACCTCGCTTGAAGAGGTCGTCATGGCAATCCGCACCCGGCGTGACTATTTCAAAGAATATTACACCGAGATTAACGCCAAAGAGATCGTCCCAATTAGTCGGCGTGTCAGCCGAACGATGGGTATCTCCGTGCAACCCAACAAAGCGATTGTCGGTGCGAATGCCTTCGCGCATAGTTCTGGGATTCATCAGGACGGGATCATCAAATCGCGAGTGACGTTTGAAATCATTGACCCGAAAGAAATTGGGTGGAAAGAGAGTCAACTCATCCTCAGTCCGCGTTCCGGACGCAACGCACTCAGACACCGACTCAGCGAACTCGGCTACGAAGTGGACGCTGAACAGTTAGACAAGGTTTATGAAAGATTCTTGAGAGTTGCTGATAAGAAAAAAGCGGTGCAGGATGCTGACCTCGAGGCGATCATGAGCGATGAAATTCGCGCCATCCCTGCTGTCTTTGAACTTGACTATATCCAAGTCGTCAGTGGAACGAAGATTTCACCGACAACGACAGTCGGTATTAAGACGGAAGACGGGATCGTTGAAAAAGCGTCAACTGGCGACGGACCCGTTGATGCCGCGTTTAAAGCGATTGGTCAGGTTGTTGACCTCCAACTGAATCTCATTGACTACCAGATCCGGTCCGTAACCGAAGGCGAAGATGCGATCGGTGAAGTCTCGTTGAAGGTACAAGACAACGGACACATCATCACCGGACACGGTGCCAGTACAGACATCATCGAAGCGAGTGCCCGGGCATACATCCACGCTGTTAATAAATTAATCCAGATCCGGTCTGAAGGGTAGGGGTTATCGGTTATCGGTTATCAGTTAAAGAGGTATTTTGTAACCGACAACCGATAACTGATAACTGACAACCATTAAATCTACCAATCCTCAACCAATTGCACCAACAACCGTACGCCGTAGCCGGACGCACCTTCAGGGATATACGTAGAGCCTTTCATCCCCCACGCAGTGCCAGCGATGTCGAGATGTACCCACGGATAGCCTTCAGCGAACTTCTTGAGAAACGCGCCCCCGGCAATCGTGCCAGCCGTGCCGTCGCCGATGTTCTGCACATCTGCGACCTTACTTTTGACCGCTTCATCGTAATCGTCCCAGAGCGGCAGTTCCCAAACGCGCTCATGCGTTTTTTCAGCTGCCGATTTCACTTTCGCCATGAGTTCGGGGTCTGTCCCCAGTGCACCCGCTGCGATATGTCCTAAAGTACCAATCACGGCACCCGTGAGCGTGGCTAAGTCGATAACACCTTTCGGGTTATACTGCGCTGTCCACCCGAGCGCATCCGCTAACACCAGTCGTCCCTCAGCATCGGTGTTAAGAATCTCAATCGTTTTGCCGCCGTAAGAGGTGACGACATCGCCCGGCTTAACCGCAGTGCCACTCGGCATATTTTCGGTCGCGGCAACCAAGCCGATGACACGCACGTTCGGTTTAAGTTGACCGATCGCTTGCATCGCGCCTATTACCGCGGCGGCACCGGACATGTCATGCTTCATCTCATGCATACCGCTTCCACCTTTGATTGAGATTCCGCCAGTATCAAAGGTAATTCCTTTGCCGACAAGCACAACGGTATCTTGTCCTTCACCGTCAGGCGTGTATTCGAGAATAATAAAGCGTGGCTCTTCAGCACTCCCTTGCGCGACGGCAAGAAGTGTACGGAACCCTTTTTTTTCTAAAGTGGCTTTGTCAAAAATTTCACAACCCAGTCCTGTCGCTTCTGCTACCGCTTCAGCCTTTTCTGCGAGGTGCGTTGGTGTGAGGTAGTTTGCGGGTTGGTTGCTCAGGTCGCGGGCGAGCAGTGTACCGTTGGCGATCACTTCGCCGCGCTGGACTGCCGCTTCTACTGTCGCCTGACTCTGGACACTTTCAGCTAAGAACGTGACGGATTCGAGTTTTTTCTTTTCGGCTTCATCGTCACTCTCCGTTTTGTGTTCATCGAACTGATAGAGTGCAAGGAGGCTGGCTTCCGCTGCGGCTTGTATCATTTCAGGCGTGGCTTCAATAGGAATCGGGACAGCAGCGTTTGTTAAACCCATATCTCGGATCGTTCGCACCGCGTGCCCCGCTGTCTGACGGACTTTTTCAACAGTGAGATCATGATATTCACCCAAACCCACCAGTAGCACGCGAGGCGCGGTGATCGCGCCGTTTGTGTAGAGCCAACTGGTAGTTTTCAACTTGCCTGTGAAATCACCGAGGTTCATGAGTTCGCGAATGCGTCCACCGAGTGCCTGATCTATCGTTTGGAGCGGGGCACTATAGAAATCCGGATTCTCCAGCACACCGATGGCAATCACATCGCTCTGTTCTTGGTTAAACCCACCCGTTTTGACAGTAATATTCATAAATTTTCCTTTCTATTTCAATGTTTTTTGCAAATCATGCAGTATTAAGTTTTTCGCATTCCCGTTAAGACGACTAACGGTTCATGACTCGTGACGGTAATGGAGTGATAGGTATTCGCAGGAACATCAACCCGATCGCCACTTTCTATAGACCCGTGTTCATCAGCGACCTTCACATCTGCCGTGCCAGATAACACACAGACAACTTCATCTTCGGTGTGGATATAATCGAGATAGGCACCACCGGGACGACCCGACCACTCGTAGGCATTGAAGCCTTCGGTTTCTAATTGTTGCTTTAAGGCATCAGTGTCCGCATGCTGTTCTGACCAACGTGATTTCCAATTCATTTTCCAACTCCCAGTACGTCTGTTGCGTTTTGTGTATCGTCATTTTCGGGTAGCGTCCCCCGACCTTCCATATACACATATTGTCTCCGTTAAAGCGGTTCTAACCTCACCGGACAGACCTTCAATTCAGCGGTATGTGTGATAGGATCATAGCCAGAACCTGTCAATAGGTTAACTGGAACATCTGCGAAACTGAAACTGGCAAAGACAGTGCCACGCGGTGAACGGTTCGTCGCTTTGACTTTGATGTTGATACTGCCGCGCGCACTACTCATTTTACACCATTCGCCGTCCGTTAATTCCCATTTCTCAAGGTCTGCTGGATTGACTTCCAGTGATTCTTCCGACAAAAGGTAATCAATCCCCTCTGCCCTACCCGTCTGCGTTCGCGTGTGATAGGATTGCAAGCGTCTCCCTGTTGTGAGCCATACGGGGAAATCGTCGCTAATTGTCTCGGCTGGGTCTCGGTAATGTACATTTGAAAAAATACCACGACCGTTGACGAACGATTCCTCATGGAGCCGTGGTGTACCGGGATGTTCCTTGTGGGGCACGGGCCATTGGTATTCACTCTTGTCAATGCGTTCCCAATCTAATCCTGCGTAGATCGGTGAAACCCGGCAGAGTTCATTGAAAATCGGCTTCGGTGCGTTAAAATCAAACCCTTCAAACCCAAGACGTTGTGCAATCTGACAAATAATCCACCAATCCGGTTTTGCCTCACCTGGTGGCGGTACTGCGGCGCGCATCCGTTGGACTCGACGTTCCGTATTCGTACATACGCCATCCGTTTCACCCCACGCCGTCGCGGGTAGTACAATATCGGCGAGTTCTGCAGTCTCGGTGAGAAAGATGTCGATAACGACGAGATGCGCCAATGAACGGAGGGCGTGCTCACAATGCTCGCGATCCGGGTCGGACAGCAACGTGTTTTCGCCATCAATGAGCATCGCATGGATACTGTCACCACAAAGTTCTAAGGCGGTCACTTTAGTAATACCCTTCTCTAAATCAACGGCTCTGCCATATTCTGCTTTGAACTTCGCCTGATACGCTGGATCCGTAACGGCTTGGAAACCGGGATAGTTGTTTGGTAGTGCGCCGCTGTCGCCTGCACCTTGAATGTTGTTTTGCCCACGCATCGGGTTGATACCCGTTCCCTCGCGCCCGACATTTCCCGTCATCAAGGCGAGATTGCAGAGGCTCTGGACATTCTCCACGCCACAGATATGTTCTGTGATGCCAAGCGTGTAGTAGATGGCACCCTTATCCGCGCCCCCGTACCACATCGCTGCTGTCTCAATGTCCTTCGCAGGGACACCCGTAATCGTTTCTGCCCATTCCGGTGTCCACTGGCTGATATGTTCAAAGAATTCGTCAAACCCAGTGGTTCGATTTTCGATAAAATCTTCGTTAATTAAACCTTCGCGGGCGATCACGTGTGCCATGCCGAGGAGCAGTGCTGTGTCCGAACCGACACGGAGCGGTAGGTAGAGATGCGACAACTCCGCCAACCCGATGCGTCTCGGATCCGCGACGATGAGTTTCGCACCACGGGCGATTGCCTTCTTAAGCCCCGTCGCCGCGACAGGGTGACATTCCGTCATATTTGTACCGATACAGAAAATCACCTCCGGTTTCTGCATATCGACGAGCGGGTTAGACATCGCGCCACGTCCGATTGTCGCTGCCAGACCGGCAACGGTCGGCGCGTGTCAGGCACGGCTGCAATTGTCGATGTAGTTAGTGCCGAACCCGACACGGATAAACTTCTGCATCAGATACGCAGCTTCACTCGGTGCGCGCCCAGAAGCGATGCCGTAGATGCTGTGTCTACCGTGTTCAGCATTGACCTGTCGGAAACCTTCAGCGGCTTTGTCAAGCGCGTCTTCCCATGTAGCTTCATGGAGTTCGCCATCGTCGCCACGGATGAGTGGGGTTTTCAACCGATCCGAGTGCTGCACGAAGTCGTAAGCGAACTGACCTTTAACACAGAGCGCGCCTTGATTCGCAGGCCCATCCATGGCAGGATGGATGCCAACGATCTTTTCATTTTTTGTGAGTATATCAACGGAGCATCCTACACCGCAATATGGGCAGATGGTGCGGGTTTTGTCAGGAATAGCATCCGCGACTTCATCCGCTGCGCGGAGCGCTTTCTTGTCGGCGAGTGCGCCGGTCGGGCAGGTCTGGATACACTGCCCGCAAAACGTGCAGGCGGAATCCTTGAGAAGCCCGTCAAACTCCGTTGTAATCTGTGTATGGAAGCCGCGGTTCATGATGTTAATAGCGTGGTCACCCTCTTGTTCAGCACAGACGCGGACGCACCGATAACAGGAGATGCAGAGTTCATAATCTCTGAGGATAAATGGATTCTCGTCGGTTTTATTCGTGCCGGATTTTGCCCCTGTCATACAGTTGCCGTTTATTGCGTACTTATCGCGGAGGTCCGCGAGTTCACCAGCGGCATAACCGCGCAGCGGAGACACATCAACTTCACGATTCTCGCTGATAACCATCTCCAACAGCGTCTTCCGGTATGCCTCTATTGTATCAGTCGCTGTCCGCACTACCATCCCCGGTGTGGCTTTCGTCGTACAAGATGCCACCGGGTTTCGCGCACCTTCTAACTCGACGATGCAGAGCCGACAGCCACCGAATGGCTCAAGTCTCGGATCATAGCAGAGCGTTGGAATCTCTTTTTCATGACGTTGTGCAACCTCAAGAATCGTTTCATTCTCGGAGAAGGTAACTTCAACACCATCAATTTCTATTTTGTGTCTCATCGCGATAAACCTCAAAGCGTCGCGGTCCGGGACCGCCGGACTGAATAGGTTATTCTCCTGCACTAAAATCGATTTGTGGCACCTCTAATGTACCGGCGAGGATTTGCTGTCTCGCTGCCTCAACCTTTTGTTGTACCTCTTCAGGCACCCGAGATCTCAGTTCTGGGTTATAGGTCAAAGCGATTGCGCCGTCTGTTGTCATTGTGAAGACATGGAGTTTAGATTCAAACGTCCCCGCCTTGACAGCCGTTGCGAGTTGTATATAGGCTTTCGGTGTAATCACGGCATTCGCAAGCACTGCCCGAGGAGAGACGGTGCTCTGATCGCGGTTAGCACCAAAAGAATAAACAGTTTTGCCGGCATCCTGTGCTAAAACGACGGCTTCAAACACACCGAGTCCAGCCTCATTCGCGTTGTGAAAAATGAAGTCAACGCCTTCCTGAATCTGTGTGGTAGCGATGTCCTTTGCCTTCGCAATGCTCTCCCAGTCGCCTACATAAGCCCGTTGCAGGACAGCATTCGGGTTGACACTTTTCACACCGCCTTCAAACGCCATAAACACGCTACTACCCGATGGAAGTTCCTGACCACCGACCATCCCGATCTTATCGGTTTGGGTCATCAGACCGGCTATTATCCCCAACAGATAGGTGGCTTGTTCAAGACGGAAAACGATCGGGGCGACATTCTCACGAATAGCGCCACTTGCTCCCGCAGACGTAATGAAGATGATTTCAGGATAATCTTGCGCGACGGCGATCGCTGCCGCCTGATACTCGTAGCCGTGCCCGAAGATGAGGTGATAGCCCTCCATGGCATAGGCACGAAAGTCTGCTTCCCAGGCATCGGGGGTTAAACTCTCGACGTAGTCTATTTCGGCACCGAGTTCGGCTTCGATCGCTGTTAAGCCATCGTGTGCCAAGGCGTTCCACCCTTGATCGTTAATAGAACCCGGTAGGAGCATACCGACTTTGAATGTTCCCGGTTCTGGCGCGTAGATAATTTTGCTGCTATCCTGAACTCTCTCACAACCTAACATGAATCCGATTGCCAAAAGCCATAGAAGTACGGCATAGCTTGCCATGCTATATCGTGATTTTCGAGATAGCTGTTTCACGCGAATATTCCTCCAATAGTTCGGTTACAGAAGCCCATCAATCTTTGTCGTCTTCCTTTTCAGTGAAATCAATTTGCGGCACCTTCAATTCGCCTGAAAGGATTTTGACTTTCGCATCTTCAACGGCTTTTTGGACATTTTCTGGCACCTTATCCTTCAACGCAGGACTGTAGGTAAGGGTAATCGCTTCGTCCGTTAACATGTTGAAGGTATAGATCTGTGGTTTAAACTTGCCTTCTTTAATGATCTTAGCGATTTGCACAAATGCGTTGGGTGTAATCACCGCGTTTGCAATCACAGTTGGAGATATATCGCTCTTATCACGGTTCGCACCGAACGTGTATACCATTCTTCCCTCTTTTTCGGCAGTTTCAGATTTATTAAAAATCTCAGCCGCCTCATAGGCACCGAGTCCCGCCGCATCAGCATTCGGGAAGATAAAATCGACACCTTCGCTAATCTGTGCAAGTGCAAGTTCCTTGCCTTTGCCGATATCTTCCCAATTCCCGACGTATACATAGGACACTTCTGCTTCAGGGTTCACACTTTTCGCACCGCCTTCAAACGCCATAAACGTGCTATTGACGGATGGAATATTTTGCCCGCCCATGACCCCCAGTTTATTTGTATTGGTCATCATACCTGCCATTATCCCTAACAGATAGGCTGCCTGTTCAACGCGAAAGTTGACCGGTGAGATATTATCGGTGATCGTGCCGCCGGAAGACGTAATGAAAATCGTCTCAGGAAAGTCGGCTGCCACCGCTTTCGCTGGGTCTTGGAACTCATAGCCGTGTCCAAACACCAAGTCGTAACCGTCAAGTGCGTAAGAACGGAATTGTTCTTCTTGATCCGATGGGGTTCGGGTCTCAGCGTGACTGATCTCCGCGCCGAGTTGTTTTTCAATTGCTTTAAGCCCTTCATACGCCAATGCGTTCCAACCCGCGTCACTGATTGAACCCGGTAGAAGCATCGCAACCTTGAATGTCTCGTGTCCTTTCGCGTTGAGATCTATAGTCCTAACGAGTATGAATCCGATTGCGAGAAGGCACACGAGTAAAATATAGATGACAACACTGTTTCGTAACTTGTCTGATAACTGTTTCACGTCAGTATTTTCTCCTTCATCACTGGAATGTTTGCTTTATAGTAAAGCACGAAAACAAATTGACACACCACAATAGCAATCCACATTGCCGGATCGTAGGGGCTGGGTAACCCAGCCCCTACGATCAATCGCGCGTCCAAATAATTATGGGCTTTACTATAAAGTATAGCACGTTCACACGAAAAATGTAAAGCGGGAATTTCATCTTATATTTATCAGGACTTACGCAGCGTGCTCTTTTGTAGCATAGGAAACCGTTAGCCTGTGTCCCCAAATACCTATGTTTTTTCGACATCTGCCTCTAAAACCGAGTGTTACGGTCAAAATTGCGTAAGTCCTATTTATATTGACTGCTAAGCGATGATGTGATACACTTAACCGAGAGTCGATACCCTATCGCGTCGGGCAGCCAAGCCACAGTTTAACGTGCTTTAACAGTGGAGAAAAGGGTGTACATGAAACGTTTTGGAACCGAAGGACGCTTGTATCCTGAAGATCACTACATCGTCCCACGCACAAAAGAGACTGCCGATTTCATAGACCGCATCAAGCAGGGCAAATATGTCGTCCTTTTTGCGCCGCGCCAGACCGGCAAAACAACCTTCTTTCGATTGGCACTTGACGCACTTACAACTGAAGATTTAACATATTTCCCGATTCAACTGAACTTTGAGGAGTATGAAGACGCTACCCTCGCTGATTTTTATGCATGGTTCTATGCGGACATTCGCAAAGAAATTGAGAAAGTTTTCAAAAAACGTGAAGAGATGCCTTCTGAACCGCTAACGCGATTCTTAGAGAATACAAAGATAATTGATCATGTTTCAACAAGAATGTTCTTTGAAAAATTGGTGGATTTTCTAAAAAATCAGAAAGTTGTGCTTCTCATTGACGAGTTTGATGCTATTCCCCGGGGTGCTGTGAAGGGATTCCTGCGTTCGCTACGCCGTATTTATCTCTCTGGTAGGGAGCGATGCCCTCACAGTGTCGGCATTGTCGGAGTCCAGAACATCATTCAACTCAACTACGACAGGTCCATCTCGCCGTTCAATATTCAGGATGAGTTCCATCTACCCAACTTTACACTTGAACAAGTTACAGAACTGCTTGGACAGTATACGGAGGCGGTCGGTCAAGGGTTCGCTCCTGAAGTTATGGCATCTATTCATAAGCAGACGGCTGGTCAACCTGTGCTTGTCAATCGGTTGGCACAAATTCTTACTGAAGAGATGGATATCCCGAAAACTGAGACGATTGCGATGGAACATTGGACGGTAGCACATACACGACTCCTCCGTGGACGGAATACCAACATTGAACATCTGACGGCCAATATCCGCAGGAATCCACGTTTTGAAAGCGTTCTGATGCGGATTATGGCGCGTGATGAAGGCGTAGACTTCAATCTCGACGATGATATTATCAGTGAACTCGCTACCTATGGTGTTATTAAAGAGGGTACTGATGGTATGTGTGAGATTCTCAATCCGATTTATCTCTACCGGATTATGAGGGCGTTCAAGCCACTCGTAAACGGGTTAGAGCAAGAATACTTCCCAGAAGATACCGACGAAGCACTTCATGAGTATCTCACATCTACGGGGCAGATTGAAATGGAGGCGTTACTGGATAACTTCCGAGATTTCATAGCACGGGCAGGTTTCAGAATTTTGCAGGTGCCGGATACGCCGCAAGAATCGGTAGGACGACACCTCTTACTTGCCTATCTTGACGAGTTTGTTAGACGTATCGGTGGTGTCATGCACATAGAGGTGCAAACGGGTCGTGGCAGAATGGACATCCTCATCACGCACAATCAGCGAAAATACATCGTCGAAACAAAGATTTGGCGGGGCGAGAGCCGCTATCAAGCAGGCAAGCAGCAGCTCGCCGCGTATCTCACATTGGAGGGGGCAACGGAAGGCTACTATGTTGTCTTCGATCATCGCCAAAAACCGGAACCTCGCGTGGAGACTGAGATACTCGAAGGGGTGGCAATCCGGAGCTACGTCATACCTGTGGTGCAAGAACGCCCTTCAGCTGTTCACCCTACTTCTGAAACTCGCGAATCAGACCAATGATTCGTTTCCTACCCTCTACAGAATTTCTGTTGACACGCCCCGGCAAATAGCGTATACTTTTAGCGTCGTTTGATAGGAAAACAGCGCAGTAATTCAATTGATAACGGAGGCGTACCTGCATGGCGAATTCAACACAGTTATCAGCTCAACATCAGTTTGTCTACAAAGAACCCGGACGGTTCGCGGGCTGGCCCGCTAACGGCGGTATCTGGCATTGGGAGGATGAAATCCTTGTCCAATTCCAGATCGGTGCCCACGATGATAGCGGCGGTGGACACGCCATTTCCCGTGAAGAGCCAAGTCGCCAGATTCTCGCTCGAAGCTTAGATGGCGGTGAAACTTGGGCGCATGAAGAGATTGAAGTCCGCCCATCGGAGTCCACATCCATAGATTTCGCGCATCCAGATTTCGCGATGCAGTGCAACGGAAGCAGGTTCCGTATCTCTTATGATCGTGGTAAAACATGGATCGGCGATTACGATTTACCGGAGGTCCGGAATAAATTAACTTCACGCACCGATTACCTCGTCAACAGCACGGACGATTGTCACTTCTTCCTTTCAGCGAAAGAAGAACGCGTGCAAGCAGGTATTCAAGATCGGGCGTTCTGTGCGAGAACCACAAACGGCGGTGAAAGTATTGAATTCGTCAATTGGATAACGGATAACATTGAAGTCCGTTCCGTGATGCCTTCAACCGTGCGGATATCAGAGACGCATCTGGTGACAGCACTCCGCCGCCGACACGACACAAAACAAGATGACGGGACTCGGCTGAGTAAAAACTGGATTGAGATTTGCCATTCAACGGACAACGGAACGACATGGGCCTTTCTCAGTAAAGCCGCGGATACTGACGGTGGGGCTGGGAGGAATGGAAATCCGCCGAGTATGGTTCGCTTGAAGGATGGCAGGCTTTGCGTTACTTACGGTTATCGGTCAACGCCTTACGGAATCCGAGCGAAGTTCAGTGAAGATAACGGAAAAAGTTGGGGGAATGAAATCCGCCTACGCGATGATGCCAGAAACTGGGATTTGGGGTACACGCGTACAATCCAACGTTCGGATGGAAAACTGGTGACACTCTACTATTACACCACCGCTGCAAATCCTGAACAGCATATTGCCGCTACAATCTGGACGGTAGATGCCAAGTAAGTAGAGTGCCGGTCCTAAGCAATATTAAGAAATAAATTTTAGGCTTTGAGGAAGTGAAGGAAGGCTGGAAAAATGCCATGTTCGCTGCCTTGGGCGAATTCGAGGTAGATAACGTTATGAAAATTAGAGTAACCTCCATTTTTGTTCAAGATCAGGAAAGTGCGTTAAAATTTTATACTGAAAAATTGGGATTTGTTAAGAAAAGGGACATTCCCTTAGAAAATGGTGACAGATGGCTTACAGTCGTATCAAAAGAAGAACAAGACGGGACTGAACTTTTGTTAGAACCATTGTCTGATAATCATTTTGGGCCCGCCAAAACGTATCAAGAAGCTTTATTTAATGCAGGGCTTCCCTGTACCCAATTCAGTGTGGAAAACGTTCAGGAAGAATATGAGCGATTAATCAACCTTGGTGTCGAATTCAGTGTAGAACCTACTGACATAGGAACAACAATTTTTGCTATTTTCAATGATACTTGCGGAAACAATATTCAGATCGTAGAAATTGAGTGAGGGTCGAAAAATAGGAAGACTGGAAGAAGTGCTTGTGTTCACTACCTTACTGGGGGATGAAAGTGTCTATTTATTTTTCGGTTTAGTATAATTAATATTGAAACTTGCTCAAACGAGGAATTATGGAAAACAATTTTGAAGTTAAGGTAAATGCCAAAACGCATCTGGTTGTTGAAAGCAATACCGGCAGATATTTGGGCGGTGTCGGTGCGAACTTTTATCGTCCGTTTGTCTTTCCATTTTACACACCGGCAGGACAGACCGTCGTTCAGGAGTTCGCCTTCGATCATCCGTTCCACAACGGCATTTTTGTTGGACAAGGACCGGTTCAAGTCGGCGATAGGGAAGCAGGTTTCTGGGCATCGCCGCCCCGTCGTTCTTGGACGGATAAAGTCTTTGAGAGATTGGGACGGATGGATACACAAAAGGACATTGACATCACGCCACACACCGATGGTGTCCAATTCGTTCAGAACGTTGTCTGGCGGGACGAAAACGAAGAACCGTTGATTGACGAAATGCGTACTGTCAATCTTCACGCCCTTGCGGATGCCACTATCTGTGATATGACGAGTGAGAAGATCGCCACTTACGGTGCTGCGACGTATCCACAGACGAAGTTCGGGAGCATCGGTATCCGCGTTGAACCGAGACTTCTGCCTGTCATGGGGGGGATTGTGTTGGGCGACAACGGACGCAGTGGAGGCGTTGAGGTCGTCCACGAAGGCGAATCCGATTTCGTCGCTTACCAGAACATATTGGCAGGGCATGGCGCGTTCGGTGTCTTTATGAGTATCCTTAATGAAGGCGTTCGGGGACCGTGGTTCATTCGCGATTACGGGATGGCACTCTATAATCCAACTTGGACAGGTGCCGTATCAACACCTGAAGGTGAGAGTTGGACAGTTTCGCTTCGGGTTATCGCTTACGATGGAGAATTGACACCCGCGCGCGCGGAAAAGTGGTGCCTGCTGTAGATGGAAAAAGAAAACATCCTTGAACTTCGGAATGTTACGAAAACCTTCGGTGATCTTGTCGCCGTTGACAGCGTCGATTTTGCGCTCCAAGCGGGTGAAATTCACGCGATTTTAGGGGAAAATGGTGCCGGAAAGTCCACACTGATGAATCTTATCTATGGGCTTTACCAGCCATCGGCAGGACGTATCTATGTTACAGACCGTGAAGGGTGGCGACGTAGGTTCCGGGCAAAGTCGCCGCGGGATGCAATTGTTAGCGGGATCGGCATGGTGCATCAACATTTTATGTTGATCGAAAATCTCTCTGTCGCTGAGAACATCGCATTGAGCCTTGGGCAAGTGCATCCGAACACCACAGGGAACGCATTTAAAACCGGCGATCATAAGAAATGGTTAGGCAAATTCCTTTTCAAGAAAGAGGAGGCTGCCCAAGTCACACAAGCACTCTCGGAGCAATTCGGTCTCGCGGTTGATCCCACTGCGCTGGTGCGAACCCTTTCGGTCGGTTTAAAACAACGCGTGGAAATCCTAAAAGCATTGGCAGTTGATGCTCGGATTCTCATCCTTGACGAACCGACGGCTGTTCTAAGTCCGCAGGAAGTCGAAGGCTTCTTCACAATTCTCCGAAAACTCCAAGCCGATGGTCGCGCCATCATTTTCATTAGTCACAAAATGAAAGAGGTTTTAAACATCAGCGATAGGATTACCGTTTTACGGCGCGGCAAAAAGGTCTATCTCGGTCCGACGGGTGAACTGACTGCCCGGGAACTCGCGCGGGAGATGATCGGCGAAGAAATCAACGAAGTTGAACGCTCAGGAGACGCGTCCCTCGAAAATGAGACATCAGACAGCGTGCTGCAACTCTCACATCTGACGGTACGTGGCAGTCGTGACGAAATCGCGGTTTCAGATGTTTCTATGGCGACCCATCGCGGTGAAATCGTCGGTATCGCTGGCGTTGATGGCAACGGACAGCGCGAACTCGCCGAAGCGATTATGGGGTTACGGCACAGCGAATCCGGGACAATAAGCATCTTAGGCACCGATCCGAAAGGGACAAAGGCGGTACGACGGCGCGGGGTCGGTTATATCCCGGAAGATCGACAAACGACGGGTGTTATCGCGTCGTTCTCAGTTACAGAAAACCTTTTGTTGAATGTAACGCACTTGGCAAACACGGCACCACGGTGGAATGTCCTCAATCAAAGAAGAAAACGGAACACCACAGAACAACTTATCGCGGATTATGACATCCGTCCGCCTATCGGTAGCATCCCTGCCGGCACACTCTCTGGGGGCAACCAACAAAAAATTGTCCTCGCCCGAGAAATCTCGCTTCACCCCGATCTACTTATCGCCGTTAATCCGACACGCGGTTTAGATGTCAACGCCGCTCGCTATGTCCATGAGAATTTGTTGGCACAGCGCAATCAAAGCAAGTCTGTCCTGCTCATTTCAACAGAGTTAGATGAAGTCCTCCTCTTGAGTGACCGGCTCTTTGTGATGTCGAGGGGTAAGTTGATCGAAGCAACGGCGCAACGCAATGATATTGAAGCACTCGGATTGTTAATGACGGGACAAACCCATAAAGATTTTGGTGATAGCCTAAAAACATGATGCTAAAAGTAGCCAACATATTTAAAAGAATCAACGTTCACTGGGTGGTGACGCCGGTTCTAATTCTCGCGAGTGCGTTTGTTACAAACGCCATTATAATGCTGCTCTGCGACTACAACCCGTTAGCGGCTTATCAAGCAGCGGTGAGTGGCGCATTTGGGAATAGTCGGAAATTCGGAGAAACCTTGGTGAAAAGCACGCCGTTTCTGATGACGGGGCTCTCTGTTGCGATGGCGTTTCGGTGTGGGATTTGGAATATCGGTGCTGAAGGACAGTTCTTGATAGGTGCGTTAGCAGCGACGTGGTTTGGAACGAAACTTGCACCACTTTTCCCTGAAACGCCTTGGATTGCTGTGCCGATATGCCTCGGTATTGCGACGCTTGCAGGGGGGATATGGGGACTTATCCCCGCAGCGCTCAAGGTGACACGCGGTGTCAACGAAGTTATCAGTACGATCATGTTGAACTACGTCGCGCTCCATCTGGTGAGTATGATGATAGATGGCGGTCCGTTGCAAGAAGCCGCACAACGCGGGCCGCAGAGTGATCGGATCGCCGAGTGGGTATTTCTACCCCGGCTTTTCCCACCGCATCGGGTCCACCTCGGCATCGTTATCGCTGTCGTCTTAGCGATTGTCCTGACCTTTATCCTCTTTCGGACAGCGTTTGGGTACCAACTCCGCGCAGTCGGCGAAGGCGCGGCTGCAGCGGAAGCAGCGGGGATTTCGATTATGCATAACACGCTCCGCGTCTTTTTCATTAGCGGGGCACTCGCCGGACTCGGCGGCGCGATTGAACTCACCGCACTCACCCGCCGACTTTTTCTCAATTTCTCACCCGGATACGGTTACACAGCGATTGCGGTTGCCCTGTTAGCGAAGCTAAATCCATTGGTAACGGTTGCTGCTGCCTTGCTATTTGGCGCGCTATCGACCGGTTCATACAGTATGCAGCGAACGGTCGGCATCTCGGACAAAGTGACATTTGTGATGCAAGCAACAATTCTGCTTTTTGTTATCGGTTATAGTTCTGTGCAGCTGTTCCACAAGCGTACATCTGCACATTCCGAGGGGGAATAGTTATCAGTTATCGGTTTTCGGTTAAGAGGTGAATGTACATCATAAAATTTTTCTCTTAACTGACGACTGATGACCGAAAGATTTTTTGAAAAAAGAATCGTACTGACAACTATTAAAAAACATGTTTGAAGAAGTACTTTCGGCGACGATACGCGGGGCAACCCCGCTTTTATTAGCAGCGTTAGGCGAGGTGATCTCCCAACGCGCAGGTGTGCTGAACATCGGCATCGAAGGCATGATGCTCATCGGCGCGTTTTTTGGGATGGTCGGTTCCTTTTACACGGCGGAATTCGTCATGTTCGCGCCGTGGTTCGGGCTGCTGATGGCAGGACTCAGTGGACTTATTGCTGCCGCGCTCTTCGCGTTATGTGCCATCAGGCTCCGTGGTGACCAAGTGATCATCGGTACAGCGATGACGCTCTTGGCACTCGGGTTGACAGAAGTCATCTATCAACGGCTTTTCGGTGCGACGGGGATCGCTAAAGGCGTGCCGGCGTTCCAGCAGATCAACATCCCGATGCTCTCCGAAATCCCTGTCTTAGGGCATGCCTTGTTTTCACACAATATCCTCGTTTTCATTGCGTTTCTGCTGGTGCCGTGCGTCTATTTTTTCCTCTACCACACGCAACTTGGACTCAGGATACGGGCGTGTGGCGAACATCCGAAGGCGATTGCCACCGTCGGTGCTAATGTGCGCCGCTTGAGAACGCTTTGTCTACTCTTCGCCGGTGCGATGGCGGGTATCGCAGGCGGGTATCTCTCTCTCGCTGATGTTCCCTATTTTACACCGGGGATGACAGTCGGGCGCGGATTCATCGCTTTAGCGATCGTTATTTTCGGGAAATGGCATCCTGTGAAGGCGTGTGGTGCTGCGTTGCTCTTCGGACTCGGTTCCGCACTCGATGCGCGGTTCCAAGCATTGGGCTGGGATATCCCCTACCAGTTGTGGCTGATGTTACCTTATGTGCTCTGCTTAGCGGTACTGGCAGGATTCGTTGGACGTGCTGAGGCACCCCTCGCCTTAGGAAAACCCTACAGGGAATAGCCGTCAGCCATCAGCAGCAGTTAAGAGAGGCCTGGGGGTCCCAAGGTTTCTGGTGGCATCTATAAGTTGATGGAATACCACAACAAACCTCTTTAACTGATAACTGACAACCGAAAGATTTTTTGAAAAAAAATCGTACTGAGAACTATTAAAAAGTACTGCCGAGGCGGACATGTCCTCTTCTTGTATCGGGTGAACTCGGAACGGATACCAGCGGAAATGCATAGTCAAGCCCAAATGTGAACGCCCCAAAATCCAAATAGAGTCCAGCCCCGACAGCGGACGGCAAACGCGTTAAACTACGCTCAATATCTGCGAGTGAACCCCAGACGTTGCCAGCATCAAAAAAGAAGGCACCGCGGACCACCGAATAGATTGGGAACCGTAATTCCGTATTAAAAATGAATTGGACATCACCACGGTAGATCCCTGTGATACCTTTGGGACCGAGGGAGCGCTCGGCGTAGCCTCTGACCGTCGTGCTGCCGCCTGCCCAAAACCGCTCAAAAGAGATGAGTTCCGCGCGGCGGTTTGAGCGCAAGCCTGTAGTAACACCGCATCGAACCGCGGTCGCCAATACGAGACTGCCGATGAGTTTTTGGTAATAGCGAGTATCTGTCGTCGTTTTAATAAAGCTGGTTTCGCCTTGCAAGAATCCACCCGCGTATTCGAGTGTCATCTCGTTGAACATGCCGCCTATCGGATTCAGATAGCGCATACGACGGTCGTAAGTCCAAGAGAAGCGTAGACTACTCACGGTTGTGCTGAATGGGTTCTGTTCTTCAGGTAAACGGAGCTCCGGCGGTGCCCCTTGCCCTATCGGTGGCACCGGTTGGTTCAAATCTCTGTAACTGTATCGCAAATCCAAATGATGCGATCCGCCTAATTTCCTGCTAAGGATGAAACTGCCTTGGAGGGCGCGAACATTGTCATCTATCTCTAACTTCTTAGCAGATAACCGTAAGGTGCCCCGCGTCCTGCCAATCAACCACGGTTCTGTGAGTCTTGCATCGACGAGGTAACCCAATTCATCACGCCACCCTAATCTACTGAGGAAGCGTCCTCGAATGTTCCGTTTAAAAAGGAAGTTGCTATTCGTTAGTTCCAGCGTCCCATTCCAACCTTCTGCGAAACTATAGCCACCGCCATAACTATAGGTTCTCGGTTGCTGCTTTTCAACTGTTACTTTAACGTCATAGGTTCTCGGAATAACGTGAGGTGTCTCTCCGTCAGGCGTCTTTACACCATCGTTCTCTTCTCTCTTTTTCGGTTCGCCGGGTTCTGCTTGAACCCTACCAAAAATCCCTAAGCTGGAGAGGTTTTGCAAGGCACGGCTTAATCTGTCAGATGTCCAAAGCTCCCCCTCAAGGTGTGCGACTTCCCGTTTGAGAACGTGTGTTTTCACAATGTCCGTATCGCCTTCAAAATAGAATTTACCGAATGTTACCCGCTCACCCTCAGTCTCGACAGTAAGATTGAGGATACCGTGTTCAAACACCTCAAGATGTGTCGCTTCCTGTTTAAGGGTATAGCGTGGATTGCCCTCAATATCTTGGATGCTCCAGCGGGTACTGATATTCGGGGCTATGGAAAGTCCTGTGAGTGTCAGATTGTGCTTTTTAAATTCATCGCGGATTTCTAAAGAGAGGTTACCCTCCGAAAGAGATTCCGAAAAATTACCTTCTACTTCAAAAACTGGTGTTTCTGAGATGTATGTGTCATCAACCTGTACGTCAATGTATCCACGTTCACGATACGCATTACGGACTGCATCTTGGTAGACAGTTCTTTCAAACACAGCATTCGGTTGTGGTAACTGAAGTTCGCTTTCCAAAGCTTTCAGCAGCGTGGCAGTATCTATCGCGCGATTACCGCTGATCGTACATCGGTGAATCATCTCTTTTCGATCTTCAACAACTGAGACATGTATTGCGACCTCACCAATGTTTCGACCATTTACGGGCTGCTTTTCATCTGTTATCTCAATGACGGCGTTACGATAACCGGCTCTCTCATATAAAATACGAAGGCGATGTTCATCCTTCTCAAGGTCGTCTTCATAAAAAAAGCGTTTCTGTTCTCGCCGCGATAAGAATCTGGCAATAAGATTCGAGAGTCGCAGACTCCCCAGAAATCCGACTGTCGGTTTCACTGTCATTTCTCGCAGTAAGTCCGCGTCCGGAAAAGCGCGGTTCCCTGAAAAAGATACACTCCTAACCTTATAACGGGTCCCAGGATTAATCGTCAGTTGAACGCTGGCGGCATCCGAAGTTTTCTCTTGCACAGTCGTCCCATGATAACCTTCGTCTTCAAAATAGGTTTTTATCCGTCCTTCCCACAGAGAAGATGCCCCTGTACTTATCACCTCGGCTATATCTGCTGTGAAGGTATCTTGTTGGGATAAAGAGAATTCACCCGTCCCCAAAAGAAAATTAAACTTGACCTGCTTGCCCTCCTTGATGTCAAACTGCAACAGACCCGTTTCAGGTGTAAAGGTCGGCACGATGGTGGCAGTCGGATAGTTGTTTTTACGGTAGAGGGCTTCCATCGCTGCCACATCAGTGTCAACATTAACTTTGTTGTAAACCGGATAGCGGATGCTGAAGCCACAAGCTCCTTTGAGGCTGTTGGTTGAGATAGCGAAATTCCCTTGAATTTGCAACCTTTTGATCGTTGATGGGGCACCTGGGGTTATCTGATAGGTTAATACGCCATCTTCGGTAAGCACATCGGCAACCGTAACTTGCGCGTCAAAATAGCCATGGTCCCTGCAAATCCGTTTGATATAGATAATATCTGATTTGGCAATTGCAGGGACATATCTCGCCCCCGGCTTCGATTTTACTGCATTTTCAATAGCCGACCTGAATTGGCTCGGCGGGATGCCGGTGATAACAACCGCTGTAATGAGATCAAAAGATGTGAGTTGATAGGTTAACGCAACGCCGTTGCGGTGCTCCTGTGCGTAAACATGGATTTGGGAATATTGCTGTGTCGCGTAGAGTCTCTTAATACTCTGTTGAATCGCGTACGGAGACAATCTGTCCTCAACACTTACCGAGCTCTGATTGCTAAGCCTATCGTATTGTTCTGTCGTTTCGGCTACGATTTCTGTATCAATACGGTACTCGATTTTGTCTATGCGCGTCGTCCCAAATCCGTGGGGCATCGCGAATTTTTCTGCACTTATATCCCCTGACGTTTCCGTGGGTGCGTTCGCACCTACAGATTGGACAAAAAAACAGCAGAACATCAAGCTAAGACAAATCACGCTCTCTATGAATGTGTTGTAATTTGCAGAGCCCATTAAAAACGCCCCTTTATCTCAAAACCGACCCCATACTCGCCTTTTTCGTTGTTCTCAATTTTAATGGACATGTTTTTTCTGAGTTGATATTCTGCGCTGACAGACCGTGCGTCTTCATCATGCGGACGGTGAAAATTAAACGTGAAGCCCCAGAAGGCACGCGAAAATGCAGCGTTGCGGATCAGAAACGTCATAATCTCCTCATGCGAGAGGTTTTCAGGCGCGTTCGGTGCGCTCAGAACAAACGCTGGGTTTGTTAAGGTGCCAGTCAGACTCGCGTTAATCTCAAGGTCAACGGTGCTTTGATCTCTCGGCAGGACACCGCGAATACGATCCGGGGTTCGGAGAAAGATGTTGAGTTCTGGATCAAACTCGCTGGTACTTCCGTTGGTAATTCTTGAGCCTTGAATAAATTCAAAAGTCTGTGGAACAAGTCCAATTCTACCACTCAGCACCGAAACAGTTCCATTGAAAACCGGGTTTTGAATCGGACCGATGAGTTTACCGCCGGAACTCGAAATTTCAATGTCTGTCGGGCCCGTGATAGATGAGCGCACGTGAAAATTATCGGGGATATCAATATCAACATTTAAACGTAAATCGCGAAGAATGGGGTAATCTAATATAACATCTACCTCGCTGACGGAAGTCCTCGCGAACCAATCGACAACTGCCTCCCAGTTTTGTTTATAATACCCTTGACTGATATTCAGATTGCCTGTTAGAGACGGATCCTCAAATCCGCCGCGTAGGTGTAATTGCGTCGGATTAGAACCGAGTTGAATTTGATACTTTCCGGGCTGTTCAAAAAGCGCGGATGAGATGCTGGTCTGCAAATCCATCGTCGGCGGGTTTTCCCATACACGTCCATCGGGGGGTGCCGTGACGCTGCCGGTCATCAAAAAAGCACCATCGTTCAACACACCCTCAAGTCGCTCAACGGTCGCGCCTTGCTCTGATAACGCAATTCTGCCTGTTGTCTCTTTAACATGAATGCCGGCTTCAGGAAGTTCAAACCCTATATCGTCGAAACGCACAGCACCTTCGACTTGTGGCGTTTCCATCGTCCCATTGAGTACGACATAGACTTGACCCGTCCCTGTCGGAGCTTCCAGACCCGGGACTAAGTAGCGTAGGATGTCAAGATCATCGACTGTGATATCCAAGATACCGTCCATCTCTGTCTGGACGAGTTCGTGCCAAACCGTTTCTGGAGACCGTTGCAGCGCCATTAAAAACGGCGTTATCTCAAGGTGATAAGGCATCGTCCACGAAAAAGTAAGGAGATTGCCACCGAACGTCGCTTCAACATACCGTTTTTTTGAGATTTCCCATTGCCCGTTCTGATACCGAATTCGCCAGCGCAGGTCGATAGGGATGTCATGCAGGTAGAGTTCCGCGGGAGCAGATTTGTGTCGTCGCAAAGTTATCTTCGGATTTTCACTGGTGCCACTCATCTGTAAACTTCCCGACAACGCCCCCTTAACTCGGTAGGGCGCGGGCCAAGTATTGGTTAACGCTTCGACATTGAAATTATTAAACCGCAGTGCCGCGTCAAATTCGCCATTAACTGACCATTGACTTTCAGCATCAATGCTGAGTGTTGTCTTTGCGTCTTCAACTGTGTGGACGTTGCCGATGACATCTTCTGGCTTCTCATCTTCAGCGGTAAACGTCTGCTTGACCGGAAAGATATACTGATTTTCAAGGGTAAACGCTTTCGGTAAAGTGATTGTGCCCGCGTTCAGCAGTATCTGAATAGGACTCGGTTCTTGGAAGTCATAGGGCTGATCGAGTGCCTTAAAGGCGAGACGGACACTGTTAATGGATAGTTCGGCGTTTGCGACTGCCACAATATCCGCGAGTGAAGGGACCTGTTGTATCTGTGGAAATGGTATCCTTTCGCCTTTCGTCAGAAAACTACCGAAAGGAATTGTTAATTCATTGAGCGTCGTACTCAGATGCCCCTCAACTTCTTCCAACACTTCTGGTGGCAGGGCATGCTGAACCGTTGAACCGAGCGGGAATAGTTCAAACTTCAATCCTTTTAGCGTGAAATTTTTAGGCGTTAATCCATCTAATGCCAATTGCCCCTGCTGAAGCCTACAGTAACCTGTCCCTATATCAAAGTCGAGTTCTTTAAGATCCATCGCATCTTCGCGAGCGTCAAGTTTCACCTTCACGTTCCGAATCGGTTCGTGGAAATTCTTTAAATACAGCTGCAACGCCTCAAGCGATACAGTCCCCGTTATGTGAGGATCGCGGCTTGTGCCTTGTAGGGCTAAATCTATGTCAACAATGCCGTCTCCCTCTGGAAAGAGGAGCTCACTGCCGGGGAAAAAGTCAAGCGGTAGTTCCGTACCCTGAAAACGCACATCAATCTTTTCATCCGGAAACCGATCCGATAGGTCTATCCCTGCGAATGCCAAATTGAACGGAATGAAACCCGTAAGGGTTGACACACCCGCACGGTTCTTTATCTCAATCCCGACGAGTGTTATGCGTTCATCACGGTATTCGACTTTTCCGTTCCATTCCATCTCGCTGATGTCGCCGTGCCATTGTGTTGTAATCTCCGGTGCCTCAAGAGTTCCTGTGATATTAACATTTGCCGTTGTCACCATTTCAGGCGATTTCAGTGCTAAGGGGAGATGTACCGTAAGGTTCCCTCGTTCAGATTGGAATTGGAGCGGCGTTATGTTGGTACAATTAATACCATATCCCTGAAAATTCAACGCACTCACTTCACCGATTATTGAGACTTCGTTTGGCTGCAGGCTCCCTTTACCGCTGAGTTTCGCATGCCCAGAAACAGTGCCGCGGAAAGGTGGGACTTGTCCTGACAACACGGTGGCAACGTCAGCAATCCCCAGTTCGGATACTGACACGTCCATCGCAAACTGATGTGCCGCTGCGTCTTGCGTTGAGAACGCGGCATCTCCTTGGAGCGTGTAGCTGCCGTCACCGATCCGTCCGGCTGCCGCTACCGATTGGACATGTAGCACATCTGAATTAAGAGTAGCCGTCGCATGCAGATTTTCCAACGTGATCGGGTCTACATTAGCCATGAGGCGAATCGGTTGCTGCGTTTCCGTTCGCGCAGTTACAGCCATAACGGTTTCAGCGAGAGTGCCACTGATGTCTATTGAAGCCACTAACACGCCGCCTGTGAGAGCCTCACGTTTAATGCGATTTGCCGAAGCTTTCGCTATTAAGTCGCTAAACGTTGTGACTTCCAATTCACGGGCGTTGACGCTGAGTTTTAGCTGCGAATTGTTTATATCTTTAGGGAGAACATTTATCACGCCGCCTATATCTACGGGATTTCCCAAAAGTTTCAAAACGGTGTTCTCAAAGCGCATTAAGTCGTCTCGGTATACGATCGCACCGCCTGCATCACTGATGCGAATATCACCCACCTCTGTTTTTAAATCCAATGTCGGAATTTCCCAATCCAACGCGATTTCCGGTTGTTCAGACGTGCCGGTTACTGTTGAGGTGTAACGACCGCTCCCAGCTTTTAGCATAGCCGACGGAAGTCCTAACGCTGCGCCAAAGGGTGCCAGTACGAAGCCATCAGATTTCGCTTCAAAATCCATCACCTCGCCCTTTGCGTTATAGGTCCCTGTCAGTTCCATAAAAGGGGATGCGTCTTCTAATGTCCTTAGAGAAAGTGCATCAATCGTCCATTTGTCATCTTTGAGGAACAATCGGATTTGACCGGCATTTGTAAATGGGGTCTTGTGTCCTTTTGGATTTTCATAGTAAAGTTGGCTGGTGTCAATTTTGATGTCAACGTCGTAAGGGTAAACCCGCTGATCGCTATTTTCCTCATCCGTTGGTGCAAGGGCTGCGACTGTTCCTCTGATTTCGGCGCGGCCATTAGCAGTCCCCGCGACCGCCTCAAGTGCGGGATGCAAGATACGCAGAATCGGTTTAACTTCGAGTGCCTCACTCTTGACCTCGAATTCATAAGAATTATCAGGGTCCATACTCACATACCCCTGAATCTGACCGTTAAACCCACTGCCCGTAAAATCAAAACGGTCCGGTTCACCCGTAATATCTTTGAGTTCTACGAGTGTGCCGTGCAGGGAAGCGTCACCAAGGGGGTGCTGAGTCTCACCGCCGTTGTCTAAGAAGGTTATGTCCGAGAAATCCAGTTCAACCTGAAAGTCAGCACTTTCCGGTTTTTTTAGCCTGCCGACGACCCGAACATCAAATTGCCCGCCAAAAGGGAAATCGGGGATGTTTGCAGCGCTTGCAAGTGCTTGGAAATTCACAGGTGCATCGCTTTCAAGCAACAGATCGTAATCGGCATTCGAGGCTACTGAAACAGTGAGCGTAACTTTCTGACCGCGGGTGGTGATCTCAAAGTTGGGAAGATCGATGTGGTAATCCTCAATGCGTAACGGCAGCGTTAGCGGATCCAAATGGATACCCCACGCCACGCCTTCGGTGACACTGAAATCCGCACTGCCATCAAGGTTCTTGAGCGTTCCATCTAATTTGAGCTCACCGCTAACTTCACCCTCTACCGGATAATCCGCACCTAACAATACCCTCGGATAGTGTTGCGCATAAACGGGGGCTGCGACGATGCTAAATTCCGCTGGGAAATCGCCTTCAACATCTACAACACCCCTAATTGTGGTCCGGCTCTGATATGGTGTCACTATGTCGTCTTTTTTCGTGTTTTTGGTGAGCAGCCCGTTTTCGATGAATACTTGTCCGTCTTGATAATCAAGGTTACCTACCAAAGTGCCGATCGGGATGTCATTGAAACTCGCGTTCGGGATTTTCATAGCACCCGCCAAGGTGCCATCCAATGACAACTTCGCGGTGTATTCTCCTGTTCCACCGAGATCTGCACTGTCAACAATTTTCATCAAATCGTCAAAGTTGATACCTGACATCCGGAGGTCCAAAGTCTCTTGCTCCGCTAACGGGAAGGGACCCGTGATATCAATCTCGGTTTCATCGAGGTTGCCATCGACTTTCACTTCACCCGCATCAATCGTGCAACTCAGCGTTGAATCCGCAAGTGCTACCGTATTGAGGACAGTCTCAGTTACTTCTATTTCGCTATTGAGATTGAGTGTTGAGGGGTCTGTGCTACTTCCGTTGAATGTAGCGTTTCCTGAGAGGTACCCGGTGCTGCCTACAAGGAATTCGGGGAGTTGAACAAACATCGACAGCAGCGGTATGAGTTGGACATCCGTTGCCTCCCACTGTCCTGTATAGGCAAGCGGGTGCGTTGTCAGTTGCCGAAGCTGCGCGATAACATCACCCTCCGGGCGGTTTGGGAGTCCGATATTTCCACTACCGGTCAAGGTGCCGTCAGCGATCTGTGCGTTAAAGGTTTTTAGCGTGAGGGTTGGGGTCGGGTGTAAATTGAAATCGGCATCAATTTTTAGGTCTGTCAGTGCAATTTGTCTACCGTGTTCAGCTTGTGTCACAGAAAGCGTTGGGGTTTCTACAGAAAGTGTAGCGGCGAAGCTGGAATCGAGGTTCCCGTTTGCCGTTATCCTACCTTTTACAATACTTTCAAGTTCGGTGCCTTTGCCGAAAAACTGTTCAACATCTGCCAAATCCAATCGCTGTAAATCGAGGTCAATTGACCAATAATTACCGGTTGATCTATACGGAAATTGTCCGAAAGCTACCACTCTTGAGTTGCCAAAGTCTAACCGGAATATATCAAATTTGCTACGCGTCGCTAAAATCTCAAAATCAACTTCAAACCTATCAATCGGTGTTTCGGAGCCGTTGAACTTAAAACTGCCAGCCTCGATGCTTAAATCGCCGCTGTGATTCCAGGCATCAAGCGGACCGTTCAGCGTAAGCGTGATGCCTTGAACACTTATCTCAAGGTCTCTTTGTATATCCGTGTAGTGAATTTTCCCGCGACCCAGTTCAACCTTTCCAATGGCGAAGCCGAATTGTGGAGCGTCGGCACTTGATGAATCCTCTCCACTTGAGGCATCCTCTCGCAAAATATTCGACAGATTGAGGGTGCCATCGGGGTCGTGTTTCACATGGATTTCCGGCTCAACCACCTTCAGTTCCTTAACCTCGAATTTGCGTGTAAGCAGCCCCAGCCAATTGTATTTGAGTACAACGCTCGTTGTGGAAATTACCGGTTCGCTGTCTTTGGATATTTTAACGCCACGAATGGTGACATTCCCGAAGATACTGCCTTTTATGTCGTCAATATCTGCCGTGTACCCATTCGCTATCTGATTTTCCAGTTCTGACGCAAGCCGTGTTTCTACCCAATTCAGGAAAGTCTCTGAACGAAGAAAGAAAAAAGTCCCGCAGAGTACAAGGATAATAAATATTCCAAAAAAAATAGATATTCTTTGTATCTTTTTTCGCATGTCTGTTTTCCTATAAGATCGCCTCAAGTTTCAAAGGCTTCATGCGCTTCCGCGACGACCTCGGCAGTCGTTTGCTGGGGTTGAACGCCCTTTTCGGGTGCGCGCGCTTGCGTATCGGGTTCAATCGTGAGCCAAAGCAGATACTCAATATTTCCGATGTCTTTGTGGATCGGTGAATAGGTCAACCCTCTCACCGTAGCACCAAGTTTATCCGTAACAAAACCACTGAGATTCTCTATTGTCTGGATATGCACCTGTTTGTCAGCCACAATCCCGCCCTTTTTCACATGAACTTTTCCGGCTTCAAACTGCGGCTTGAGCAGGGCAATAATATTATAGTTGTTGGTTGTCAGTTGTCGGTTATCGGTTAAAGAGGACTCTGATTCAGTCAATCCACCTCTTAACTGACAACCGAAAGGTTTTTCGCAGAAAAACCGAACCGATGACTGATAACCATTTTGCTGTTTCAGAATTTTGATGACACTCGGTAGTACCGTCCGCAGAGAAATAAAAGAGACATCAATCGCAGCGATGGAGATAAAATCATCGCTATTGTGTAGGGGCGCGGTCACCTCGCCCCTATTTAAAAGTGTTGGGGTTAAATATCGGATATTCGTTTTTTCAATCGACTGAACCTGTGGATGCGTCCGGAGTTTCCAAGCGAGTTGCCCGTAGCCGACATCAACAGCGTAGACGAATTTTGCGCCGTGCTGGAGGAGGCAGTCTGTGAATCCACCTGTTGACGCGCCTACGTCAAGCGCAACCCTATCTTCCACATCTACATCAAAGAGAGATAACGCCTTCTCCAACTTAAACCCACCGCGACTGACATATCTCTGTGGCTCCTGAACAACGATCTTCGCATCAGCAGAAACACGCTGCCCAGGCTTAATGCGGGTGTTTCCGTTAACGGTTACAGCACCGGCAAGGATAAGTCGTTTCGCCTGTTCTCGGCTCTCCGCTAAGCCGTGTTCTACGAGAAATGTATCTATTCGTTGCATTTTTTTGTCCGTAGGGGTTGGGAATGTAATACAAGGAATGGATTCAGTCTATTCGCAGACTGAATCCCCCAACCCGTAGGGACGAGGCGACCTCGCCCCTATACTATCATTTTCTCTGCAGCGCGAACAACAGCGTCGGCATCGCACTCGTAAAGTGCGTGAAGGTGCTGGACAGCACCATGCTCAATAAATTCGTCGGGAATACCGAGATTGGTAACTTGTACGTTTGCCATACCCGCTGCGGCGAGTGCCTCCAAAACCGCACTGCCGAAACCGCCCATTATCACACCGTCTTCAATCGTAATTACTTTGCCGATACGTTCCGCAAGCGGCAGAATCGTTGCAGTATCTAACGGTTTTACAAATCTCGCGTTGACAACCGCCGTCGAAATTCCGATATTAGTTAATGTTTCTGCGGCTTCAAGTGCCGGATAAACCCGGTTACCAATTGCAATGACAAGCACATCTTCACCCGCTCTGAGGATCTCACTTTCACCGATAGGCAATGCCTGGGGTTCCGCTGCGATCTTTACGCCGACTCCAGCCCCTCTCGGATAGCGGAACGCAATGGGGCCATCTTCATAGGCGAGCGCAGTTTTTACCATAGATTGTAATTCGTTCTCATCTTTCGGTGCCATGATGACCATGTTCGGGATAGAACGTAGATATGCGAAATCAAAAACACCGTGATGCGTCGGACCATCTGCCCCGACAAGCCCGCTTCTATCCAACGCAAAGATGACCGGAAGGTTTTGGATGCAGACATCGTGTAACACTTGGTCATAACTCCGTTGGAGGAAAGTAGAATAGATAGCCACGACAGGACGCATGCCTTGTGCTGCGAGTCCACCTGCGAACGTAACAGCGCACTGCTCTGCCAATCCGATGTCAAAACACCGGCTCGGATACGCGTTCGCAAACTTATCAAGTCCTGTTCCACCCGGCATCGCTGCCGTCACGCCGACGACCCGCGCATCGCGCTTCGCTAATTCAACCAGTGTTCGGCTGAAGACCTCTGTGTAGGTTGGGAGCGGCGGTTTCGGTTTGATCGTTTTTCCGGTTTTCAGGTTAAAAGGACCGCTGACGCTGTAGAACCCGACCGGATCCTCTTCTGCTGGTGCATAGCCGCGTCCCTTTTCGGTTACAACGTGAAGCAAGATAGGGCCGGACAAACTGCGGATGCCTGTCAACACTGGGATGAGTGCCTCTAAATCGTTGCCATCAAGGGGACCAAAATAACGGAACCCGAACTCCTCAAATAGCGTCCCTGGTTTCAATGAAGCCTCAATTTTACGCGCGATCTGCTGTGCATCTGCTGGCATTAAGTTCAGCAACTCTTTGACACGGGAGCGGAGGAAGTTATATCGCGGTGAACTCGTGACTTTATGAAAGTGCTTTGAGAACGCCCCGACAGTCGCGGAGATGGACATATTGTTATCATTGAGGATAACGAGCATATCGTTCTTGAAGTCACCGGCGGTGTTCAACGCTTCAAATGCCATCCCGCCCGTCAAACCGCCATCCCCGATGATAGCGACGACTTTGTAAGTCTCATTAATCAGGTCGCGGGCAGTCGCGATACCTAACGCAGCAGCGATAGACGTACTCGAATGCCCGGCACCAAAAACGTCATATTCACTCTCGGCTCTGCTGAGAAAACCGCTGATGCCGTCACTCTGCCTGAGCGTTGGAAACGCATCTCTTCTGCCAGTCAGCAGTTTGTGCGGATACGCCTGATGTCCGATGTCCCAGATGACTTTATCGCGTGGGGTGTCAAATACTTTATGCAAGGCTATTGCCAATTCAACCGTCCCGAAGTTCGGCGCAAAATGACCCGGATGCTCGGATAAAACGCTGAGTAGATAGGCGCGCATCTCCTCCGCCAGGACTTCAAGGTCGCTAATCTCCAATTTTTTTAGATCCGCTGGACTATTAATTTTTTCTAAGAACATGTTTTTTTATCATCCTCTTCAGAGGCAAAACTCCATGCTTTAGCTTGGAGATGTAGCCTCTGCTTCTTTGTATCTAAAGTTGATACGCTTCAGAACTTTGAAACTGTCTAATTTCTGTTGTGGTCTTTGTTTTCCGGTTGTCATCTGTGTAAGGTTAATCTTACCGTTTTGGTGTCCGCTGATCCAGCAAAGCCCCCACTTCATACTTTTTACCAATGTGCCTTTGGTAAATCCAAGGCACCTGGTGCCACCATACCTACTTCTGATACCGCCTTTTTTCGGCACTTCTCTGTGCAGGTTACGCCTTTGTATAGGAATAGGTGATATACAAAATATATCAGTGTTATCCACAATCGGATCACCACCAAGCACATGATACGCCAAACACCAACTATCCACACAATGAGCATCAAAGGATTCAGCCGTCTTATCACTGGACTTCTTGAGTCCAAGATTTTCGCGAACATTCTTTGTTTCGTGTCCAACAAGTCTGGAAAGTTGCCACCGTTTTTCTATTTCGGAATAGAACCACTGCTTACCCACCTCAAGCGGACTAAACGACTGGTTCCATTTCTTCTGATACTGCTTCGTCCGTGCTTTAATATCTTCCACGCATACGTGCGTGATTGGATATAGTCTCGAAAGCCAATCTAATATCCGCATCTTCCAGTCCCATCTTGCACGTGTGCCAGCAGGGATCCGGTGCCTATGAGACAGATTATGCTTCTTCTGTTTCCTGTTTGGACACTTCCGTGAACGCCTACCTCTCCGCAACTCACGCCTCTTAGCAACTTTCTTTGAAGTATGCGTATGCGCATCCGCCTGAATATTCAGATATGTGTCAGCCTTAGATTTTACGGTGAAACCCTCTTTTTTACTGCCAGGATCCACACCAACACATATATCCTGTGTTTCTCTATCAGACGGTTCCTTGTTAAGACGGATACAATATATGCCGTTGTTCCAATAGGGCGTAGCCTCACCACGTTTGACCAACTTCCTGGCACGTGAAGCATGCATCGGCATGAGTTGTTGACCATCTTTCGTTTTGACAGGTACAAACATAAGTTTGTATTCTCCTTTTCAGGGTATATGTTACCCCATCGAGATCGCAATACCAGCGTTTACATAGGACTTGAGGAGCATCCTAAACACCTCTGCGTGCCACCACAAGATATTACGATGTATTACTCTATTCAGTGTGTTTACAATCGCCCAACCTATAGACTCGGCTGCCGTATTGAACAATCTCCAGCCTTTAGGCTGGAGTCACTGAACCTATGGAGTTATAAATTATAAGTTATACTAAAGTTTGGACAATTTTTCCGAAATAGACATGCCGCCCCTACGGGGCTTAGCCGCGTGGGGGGATGGCGTTTCTATAGACATACCGCCCCTACGGGGCTGCGAATCGATGTATCCACGTTTATTTTTCTGCGAGTTGCGTTTGTGTAAGGAACTTTGAGAAAAATCAAAAGGGCTTGAAAAGCGGACATAAACCTGATTGAAGTTGTCCAAACTTTAGTAAGTTATAGTAAAGCACGAAAATAAGTTGACACTCCATGATAACGTTGCCCCCTCGTAGAGGAAACTGGGTTACCCGGTTTCCCCTACGAGCAACCGCGTGTCCAAATAATTATGGGCTTTACTATAAGAGGTGGACTTCAAAAGGAACGACTCTCCTCTTAACCAACAACTTATAACCAAAACTATTAACTATTTATGGGTTATCTGTTTTAAGAACGTTTTCTACCCGCTGCTCAGCATTTTCGAGCATCTCCCGACACGATGAGACCAAGCCGACACCTTCCTCAAAGAGTTTCAGAGAATCCTCAAGCGGCAGTTGGTTGCCCGCTTCAAGTTTATCAACGATCTCGGTCAGTTTTGCAAGTTTTTCTTCAAAGGTCATATTTTATCTCCATTGGAAAATAGTTGTCAGTTACCAGTTTCCGTCGGCAGTCGGTCTCCATCAGCAGTCAGAGGTCAGAAGTTTCTCATACCATTTTGAAAAAACGGTTCGTAGTAGCGCAATTTATTGCGCTTTGGACATTCGGAACCTTCATTGCGCTTCTAAATCTCTGAAATGCCCATTTATTTTTCAGATTAAGTCTTATCTTTGATGATCTTCGTCCAGAAATTCTTCAACCCGACAAGCGAGATGCCCCTCTACCAGCTGAACCTCGATTCTATCGCCAACAGATACCTGTCCAGCTGCAGTTAACACCTCACCATCTGTTTTTCGACTGATGCTATACCCCCGTTTCAACGTAGCTAACGGACTCAATGCGTCAAGCCGCTGGGCAAGTGTATGAAGTCTGTTTTCACTATCAGAAAGGGTACGTCCTACAGCCGATCGACACGCCACATCTAAGGTATCTACTGTTTGGTAAAGTTGGTAGATAGCGTCCTTACGCTGCGTCGGTGCAAGTTGCGTCTCCAGTTCTTGAAGTCGTGTTGTGTTGCCATTCAATTGGTTCTGAATTGTTGCGCGCAGCCGCGCATCCAAAGCGTCTAATTGTGCGAAAAGTTCATCCTGATCTGGTACGATATGTCCCGCATGCGTAGGGGTCGAAGCTCGGTAATCCGCCACAAAATCCGCGATGGTGAAATCTGTTTCGTGTCCGACTGCAGAAACGACAGGGATTCTCGAATCGAAAATAGCACGTGCGACGCGTTCTTCGTTGAATGCCCAGAGGTCCTCAATGGAGCCACCGCCGCGACCGATGATGAGTACATCTATGTCGTCTCGCTGATTCATCGCTTGTAGCGCGAAGGCTATCCCTTGTGCCGCGCCGTCACCTTGGACAAGCGTCGGATGTAGTAACACCTTAGCTAACGGGTAGCGTTCACGGAGTTGTCGGAGGATGTCCTGTATGGCTGCGCCTGTCTCTGACGTGACAACGCCGATCTGCCGCGGGTATCTTGGTAACGGCTTTTTGTAGAAGTCATCAAACAATCCTTCGTCTGCAAGGCGTTGCTTCAATTCTTCGTAGGCTCTTTGCAACGCCCCGATACCAACCGGTTCCACGTTTCGACCAACAATCTGATATTGCCCCCTCGCGGAGTAGAGACTCAGCTGCCCTTGGACGATTACCTCCTCACCGTCTTTCGGTAAAAATTTGAGGCGGGTCGCATCACTCCGAAAAATGGCAACCGAGATCTGATGGTTCCCCTCTTTGAGCGTGAAATAGACATGGCCAGCACCGGAGCGACTGTAATTGGATACTTCGCCCTGTACCCATACATTCTGAAATTCCGGTTGTTCGTCTATCAGTTGTTTCAGCAGGTTCGTTATTTCACTGACACTACGGACAATTTTTGTGGGTATCGAAAATTCTAATTGCATATTAGTACTTAGCCATTGGCTATCAGCGGATTAGCCATCAGCGATCAGTTTTAAGAGGTTTTTGTTTACTAATCCCTCTTCTTGCTGATGGCTGACAGCCGACAGCCGTCGGCTACTCAATATTGCGCTTGCAGCGGCACGATGCTCACGGCTAACCCTGTTTTTTCGTCTAATTCAATCTCAGCACCGCAAAGTTTCACATTGCCTTTAGCAACGGTGAAGCGCGTCGGCATCATCGTCAAAAACCGTTCAAGTACAAGATCTATGCGGGTACCAATCACCGAATCGTAAGGACCCGTCATACCGACATCCGTAATATAAGCCGTGCCTTGTGGCAGGACGCGCGCATCCGCTGTTGGCACATGTGTGTGCGTCCCAATCACCGCGCCGACGCGACCATCCGCGTGCCAACCCATCGCGATTTTCTCGGAGGTCGCTTCCGCATGAAAGTCGAGAAGGATATATGGTGTCACCGCTTTGACTTCAGGTAAAATAGTGTTGAGCGCGTGAAACGGGTTGGTGTATGGACTCATGAAAATCTGTCCGGCAAGGTTGATAACACCGAGTTGTGTTTGTCCATCTGCGGAGGCAACAATGGTCACACCGCGCCCGGCTACCTCAGTCGGATAGTTCGCGGGCCGTATCAGCTGCGGTGTTGTTTCTATAAAACGGAAAATCTCTCTGTTATCCCAGACGTGGTTGCCAGTTGTAATCGCGGAGACACCTGATGCCAAAAGTTGATCAACAATATCAAACGTTAACCCTTTCCCGCCTGCCGCGTTCTCTCCGTTAGCAACAATGAAATCGTATTTGTCCCGATGCGCTTCCAGAAATTTTGTTGTTGCCGCTCTACCCGGATTTCCGACTATATCTCCAATAAACAGTATCTTCATTTTCCCTTTATCACTTTCGTATTGGCTATCAGTTATCAGCCATCGGCTGTCAGTAAGAGGTTGTTGGTTAAACTAAACCGCTCTTTACTTATAACAGGTTTCTCTTTCGCTAACTGCTTCTAATTCCGCAAGCGTGAAAACGGATGCGAATGAACATCCGAGTTCCTTAATTTTTGCTTCACCGCCTGCTTGCCGATCAATGACCGCTACAACATCTTCCACTATATACCCTTCTGCGCGAATCTGTTCAATCGATGTACAGACCTGGCCCGCCGTCGTAATCACATCTTCTATCACGACAAGTCTGCTATCCGCCTTAACACCGCCCTCTATAAGATTACAGGTGCCATAAGTCTTCGCTTCTTTGCGGACGTAAAAGCACGGGATTCCTGTTTGCAGCGAAAGTGCTGTTGCGAGCGGGATGCCGCCTAATTCCAGACCTGCTAAACCATCACAGTCCGACGGGAGCAATTTCGCCATCTCTGCGGCGATTGTGGTAAGCAGTGCAGGGTCACTCTCGAATCGGTATTTATCCCAGTAGAAGTTGCTGATATTCCCTGAACGGAGTTTGAATTCACCCGTGAGATACGAAGCCTCACGCATCTGTTTTGCGAGTTCTGTTTTTGTCATTGTTAGTTTTCAGTTATAACTATTAAAACACCTCAATGTGTGCGGCTTCTCCCGCTACGACTTCTCCAATAACAGCGGCTTCCGGACAGTCGGCAGCACGGAGTTCTGCTACCGCCGCATCTGCATTCTCGGCAGAAAGTGAAAACAGCAAACCGCCAGACGTTTCCGCTTCCATCAGGATATGACGCATCGCTTCGCTATCCGTGTGGAACGTGACTTTGTCGGCAAGGAACGTCATATTCGCAAGATAGGCTTGCGTGTAAGTATCCTGTGCGACGAGGGCGGGGGCATCTTCAAAGTAAGGCACGGCTTTGCTATCTATCTTAAGGTGGGCATCATTGCCCGCCGCCATCTCCGACGCGTGTCCTAACAACCCGTATCCTGTGACATCTGTGCAAGCACTTGCACCATACTTCAGCATCACCGTCGATGCAGAAGCATTGAGCCGAGTCATCGATTCAACGAGTTGCGGTAGCACCGCATCGCTGATCTTATCGAATTTCAAGCCTGTCGTGAGGATACCGATACCGAGGTTTTTGGTTAAAATGAGGACATCCCCCGGACGCGCCCCGTAATTCTTGACGAATTTCTCTGGATGCACGATACCGGTTACGGAGAGTCCGTACATCAATTCTGGCGCATCTACCGTATGCCCACCGACAAGCGCAGCCCCGGCTTCAATCGCTTTTTCAGTGCCACCTCTGACAATATCACCGAGTATTGAGAGCGCTAAGTCGGCTTTGGGCCAGCAGGTGATATTCAACGCCGTTTTCGGAACGCCGCCCATACTGTAGACATCGCTCAGTGAGTTCGTCGCGGCGATTGCACCGAATGTGTACGGGTCGTCAACGATGGGTGTGAAATAGTCAACCGTGTTGACGAGTGCGAGGTCGTCAGAGATGCGGTAAATTCCGGCATCGTCAGAGGTTTCCGTCCCAACAAGGAGGTTCGGGTCGGTGGATTTCGGGATGTTATCTAAAATGTGCGCGAGCTCCCCCGGAGCCAGTTTGGACGCTCACCCAGCGCACTTCACGGTCGCAGTTAAACGGATCTTCTGTTGTGTCATAATAGAGTTGTCAGTTTTCGGTTGTCAGTTGTCAGTTAAGAGGTTTCCTGTAGATCCTCCAAAACAGATTTCACGTACGCCACGCTCCGTCCATCTTGATGGAACTGGTCCCCATCGCGGATACCCTCGATCGCCAAATAGCCGTCGTAGCCAGCATCCAGCACCGCCGCGATCGCAAAGCGGTAGTCGATCTCACCATCGGGCAGCGGGGTCTGGACGTAGATAGCCGTCTCTAAATCTGGGATATGTACCCGATAGAGGCTCTTGCAATGCCAATAGTTGACATGCGGTGCAACCGCTGTGATTGCGGCTTCGCACGTCTCTTCTGGGATGTCGTAAGTCCAGTAGATATTACCTAAATCCGGATTTATCCCAACGTTCGACGCGTCGATTAACGCTAACAGCCGTAGCGTTGACGCACTGTTGTCTGCTATTGAATTTTGATGGATTTCTATGGAGATCTCGACACCCAGATCCGCGGCGATAACCGCCACTTCACTCACGGCACTCGCAGTGCGCACGTAATCTTCAGCATTCGCTTGACGGCTTGAGCCCTGCGAGACGGATTCGCCACGATACGTGCCTTTTCCACCCGGATCGTCCGGAGGTGTGGTGACTGTGGAATTAACAATATCCGCTCCCATCTTCGCCGCGAAGTGGACGGCATCCACCATCCGTTGTTTGTTCGCTGCAGCGACTTGTGGATCCCTCGCAGCACCACCACCGCCGCGAATCGCAACACATGGCATACCTGCATCTTCGAGTTCTGAACGGAATGTTTCGATTTCAGCGTCAGACAGGTTCATTCCAGGAAGTTCAATCCCGTCGAAGCCGATCTTTTTGGCATGTTCCAAAAACCGTTGGCGATCTGCCGGATCGGTCGGTAATCCGCCGCCGTTATACGGATACGAGGCACATCGTCTAAAAGCGTATGCAATTTTCATTCAACTGCTCCTTCAAATAAATAGGCTACAGCCTGCTGGAACTCTTCAAAGAGTTGAGGGTTTATAACCTCAATTGGCGTCTGCTGAGGTGTAATGTCTTGGACATCGGATTCGGTGTTTGCACGACGCTCCTGTGTAGATAGTTTAGCATACACCCCGCTTTTTTGTAAAGCAGCATCCCGGTCTGCGATCGCGCCCAGAACGCTCCGATAATACCACGCTTGATCTTCGACGCCCCCGTGAAACCGATCCCACACTGCATCACCGATGAGATCGTATTCTGAAATGATCGTCCGTAGGTTGTGAAGTTTGTCAGCACACGTCACAACGCAGACTTCCGGGCTGGCACTTCTTAACGCCTCAATCCGTTCCGTTTTACGGGCACGCCACCGCAACGCTTTGTTCTCTGAACAGCCGTCAACGATATTGGCGATAGCAGCGCCAAAACGTTCTCGAATGAATTCCAACGTCAGATCGGTATCCTCGACCGTATCGTGCAAGATACCGGCAATAATTACTGCCTCAGGGCATCCCGCTTCCATTAAGATGAGTCCGACAGCATAAGGGTGTGTAATGTAAGGCGTATCGGTGCCTTTCCGATACTGACCTTGATGGGCTTCGGCGGCGATCTCTATCGCTTCTTCGATCTGATTTTTCCCAGTACCATTCTGCGTCATACTTCCACTACAAAAATACAGGTCCTACAGACCAAACCTTGGTAGAAAATTAAAGACTTAAACATTCTTAAATGATACACTAATTCCAGTGTAACAGTCAAGATATTTTTGGAATAGTACTCAGTTGTCAGTACGATTTTTCTGCGAAAAATCTTTCAGTTTTCAGTTTTAGGAGTTTCCAGTTACCAGTTTTCAGAAAAGAGGGTCGTGATTAACAAAATCCCTTCTTAACTGGTCACTGGTTACTGGTCACTGGTTACTGATACACTGACAACTACTCACAAGGAAAACACTATGACAACAATTGCTATCGGTGGCATCATGCATGAATCCAATACATTTAGTGAGACATCCACCGACTTCGCCGCGTTTTCGCAAACCTTTGCTCGAAATCTGGTCAATCTCTGGGGCGAATCCCATCACGAAATGGGTGGGTTTATTCAAGGGGCAACAGACTACAACTACACGGCTTACCCTACGCTCATGACTTCGGCAACACCGGCAGGACGCGTAACAGATGACGCTTTTGACCGATTCACCGAGATGTTAATCCAGCACCTCAAAGCCGCCCCCAAACATGAAGGACTCCTCCTCGCACTCCACGGCGCAATGGTCGTGGAGAGTTATCCCGACGGTGATGGCGAAGTCTTACGCCGACTCCGAGATGCATTTGGTCGGGATTTCCCGATTGTCGTTACGCTCGACCAGCACGCCAATGTTTCCGAACAGATGGTCGCTGAATCGACTGCACTCGTGATTTACAAGACAACGCCGCATATCGATCAACGCCAACGCGGACTACAGGCAGCAGAACTCATGATGCGGATACTCGGGGGCGATGTTACGCCGACACAAGCACTCGCTAAACCGCCGATGCTCCTGAATATCTTGTATCATAACACCAGCGTGCCACCGATGGAGCCTATCCTCACAGCAGCGAAACAACTCGAAGCGCGTCCAGATGTCCCGGTCGCGAACGTTGCATTGGGGTACCCTTACGCTGATATCCATGAAATCGGTCCCTCCTTTGTCGTCGTCACGGACGATAACCCACAACTCGCACAGACGGAAGCCGATCGGTTATCCGATATGTTGTGGAACGTCCACGAACAACTCACACTCGATCTCCCGGATGCTGCAGAGGCAGTCGCGCAAGCCGTCCAGTCTGAGCAGCACCCTGTTATTCTGGTCGAGATGGGGGACAACATCGGCGGCGGTTCACCGGGGGATAGCACTTTCGTTTTGGCGGAGTTGCAACGACAAGGCGCATCGGGGTTCGTCGTTGTGCTCTATGACCCTGCCGCTGTGCAAAGTTGTATTCAAGCGGGTGTCGGGGCAGAGGTCGCTTTAGAGGTCGGCGGGAAAGCGGATAATTTGCACGGTGACCCTGTCGCAATTCAGGGCAAGGTACGTCTGATCCATGACGGACAATTTATTGAGACGCAACCGCGGCACGGCGGGCAGCGATACCACAATCAGGGCGTGACGACTGTCGTTGCTGTGGGGGATTCTCTCGTCGTGCTAACAAGTAGACGGCAGACGCCATTTAGTCTCCAGCAGTTGTTAAGTCTCGGCATCAATCCGACTGAGATGCGGATGATTGTCGTCAAAGCCGCGGTCGCCTACCGTGCTGCCTATGAACCCATCGCAGGACAGATTATTGAGGTAGACACACCCGGATTGACCGCAGTGAACCCGTTACATTTTGAATATCACAACGTCCGCCGACCACTATTCCCGTTAGATTGAACCATTTGATCTTGTTGGTGATCTGTGGTATAATTCTATTTATCGTAAAACCAACAATTAAACAGACACTTTTCTTTAACAGAGGACGGTTCGTAGGGGGTTTTTGCTTGGGTGTTTCTTCAAGGTCCCCTCGTCCGTTTTCCAAAATGTGTCTTATTATTTTTAGAGGTCACTATAAATTGATTGATGGAGGGAATTATGGCATCTGCTGCAGCACAAACTCGCCTAACCCCGGAAGAATATATCACTTTTGAGCGCAAGGCGCCCTTCAAAAACGAGTTTATCAAGGGAGAAATAGTTGCGATGTCTGGTGCCAGTCGCGCACACAATCGCATTACAGGGGATGTATTTAATGCGATTTCCAACCAATTAGTCGGTACCGAGTGTGAAGCTTTCATCGGCGATATGCGCGTCAAGGCTGGCACGACAGCATCTTATTTCTACCCAGATGTAGTTGTTGCCTGTAATGAGCTCCGCTTTGAAGACGATGTTTTCGACACACTCCTCAACCCGATCATTGTTGTAGAGGTACTTTCACCTTCAACTGAAACCGACGACCAAGGTGAAAAATTCAATCGTTATCGGCAGCTGACATCCTTGCAAGAATACATCCTTATTTCACAAGATAAAGTACGCGTTGAACATTATCTCCGCCGAGAAACGGAGTGGATTCCAACAGAATTCCGTGAACTTACAGACGTGCTACCGCTTATTTCCATTGACTGCACATTGCCACTGCAAGACATCTATAGACGTGTTACATTGTCATAGTAGCCCCGCCTAAAGGCAGGGGGCTTGTTAAGAAACAAACCCTATCGGTCTACCGATAAGTTTCTCGTTTCACAGAGGTTGGTAACCCAACGCTCTCCACGATGGGCGCAAGCCGCCCGTAAGAGTATGTTTATCGCAGCGTTGTGGTCTCGGTCTAAGGACGTGCCACAAAAACTACAATCAAAAGTGCGTATCGCCAGCGAAAGTTTCTTTGGCGACTTCTGACCGCAACTTGAGCATGTTTGCGAGGTGTTCTTGGGATTGACTTGGTGGAAATGGAAACCGTCTCTTTCGGCTATGTTTCCAGCCCACTCAAAGAACTTCCCCCAAGACGCGTCGGATATGCTCTTGCTGAGGTGTTTGTTCTGAACCATGTTGGAAATGCCCAAGTCTTCAGTGACAAGGACGTTATTTTTCTCATGATGGAAAAGTTTGAAAACCAATTTACCGATAAAGTCTTTGCGTTTGTTAGTCGTCTTTTCGTGGTGCAACGCAGTCGCATGCACGGCTTTCTGCCAACGCTGGCTACCTCTCTTTCGGCGTGCCATTGTCTGATTGTGCTTGTGCAGCAGTCCTTCTGCTTGACGATACCAGCAGGGGTTATCTTCCTTTTCGCCTTCAGAGGTCGTCAGATAATGTGCCGTGCCAACGTCAACTGCAACAGCGTCTGTCGGTTCAACTTTTGGCGTATCGGGTATATCGCAAACGATATGGGCATACCAACCCGACGCTTTCTTGAGGAGTGTGACTTCCTTCGGATCACCTTGAAGTGGACGGTGCATGCGTATCTTGACTTCACCAAGTTTTGGCACTTTCAAGCGATTATGGCGAAAATCCGTTTCTATTATCGGATTTTGCCGGACACGTTTGACGCCACCTGTCTCTTTATCCTTGACTTTGTGTTTTCGCAAGCACCACGTCAGAGAACGCACACGCGTTTTGTAGCGAGGGTAGCCCTTTTTCTCTGCCCCTTCTTTGCAACGTCTGCGGAACGCATCAAAGGCTTTGTCAACGCGCTTGAGGACAGAAACTTGGAAATCTTGAGGCACTTCACGGAAGTCGTCATATTTTTCACGCGCTGCCGTCAAAAGAGCCTGTTGCTCACCTTGAGAAACAAAACGTCCTTCTTCCTCGTAGGCATGCTTACGATTGTTGCGGGCAGAGTTCTGAAGTTCGCAAAGGTGATCTAACCAACTTAATAATGTTGTTTCCTGTGTTTTCGTAGGATACACAGGGTATTTAAAAGTGAGTTTCATGGTATATCAGGCATCAGGCGTTTATCCCCTACTAAGTCGGAGGCAAGCACATTGCCAAGTGGCAACGCTTAGTATGCTTGCCAACCTGATACTCTAATTATACTACAATTTGGACGGAATGTCAAAGATATTTTGGCGTTCTGGTCCTTTCTAAGAGGGCGGATTTTCCTCCCCCACTAAAGTAGGGGGTTTCCAATCTGTGAACTTTGATGAGAACCTTTGGAACACAAGGCCGCGTGTATCCGAGCCGACACTACGTCGTCCCACGCACCGAGGAGAAGACAGAATTCATCAAACGCGTCAAAGAAGGACGCTATATTGTCCTTTTCGCACCGCGACAGACTGGCAAGACAACCTTCTTTCGATTGGCACTTGACACACTTGCCACCGAAGAGCCCAGTTACTTCCCAATCCAATTGAATTTTGAGGAGTACGAAGACTATACCGCTTCCGATTTTTACGCTAACCTTTACGAAGATATTCGCGAAGAAATAGAAACCGTTTTTCAGAAGCGAGAAGAAGCTCCCCCCAAAGCACTCATCCAATTTTTAGAAAATACAGCACTAACCGACCACGTTTCAATGCGAAGGTTCTTTACACATTTCGATAGTTTCCTACCAGACCATAGCGTCATTCTCATCATTGACGAGTTTGACGCTATTCCGCGCGAGGCACTCAAAGGTTTTCTGCATTCACTCCGCCGTATCTATCTCACCGATGAGAATCGGTGCCCTCACAGCGTGAGTATCATCGGTGTCAAGAGTATTACACAACTCAGTTATGATCGCTCTGTCTCTCCTTTCAATATCCAAGATGAGTTCAACTTGCCGAATTTCACCTTTGAACAGGTGCGTGAGCTGCTTGGGCAGTATACCGCAGAGGTTGGTCAGACCTTTGAGGAGGAAGTCATTGCATCTATTCACAGGCAAACTGCAGGGCAACCTGTGCTTGTCAATCACTTCGCCGAGATACTCACAGAGACCTTGGAGATTCCGAAAACCGAGCCGATTACGATGGCGCATTTTGCAACCGCACACACGCAGCTCCTTGAAGAGGACAGCGTCAACCTTAGGCATCTGCTGACCAATATCCGCAGAGATAGACGGTTTGAAACACTCCTGATGAAAATTGCTTCTTATGACATCGGGGTACGCTTTACACGCCGCAATGAAATCATGAATGAACTTGCGACGTATGGTGTCATTAAAGAAGGAGTTGATGGGATGTGTGAGATTCTCAATCCGATCTATCACTACTGCATCCTACAAGCATTTAAACCGCTCGTAAATGGGCTTGAGAATGAATATCTCCCCGCAGACAACGTTGCAGGCTTTCAAGATTATCTGGCACCCCATGGAGATATTGACATGGTGACGCTACTCAATAACTTCAAGGATTTCATTGCGCGTGCGGGTTTCCGTGTTTTACAAGTGCCAGATACACCCCAAGAGTTTATTGGACAGCACTTACTATTGGCATATCTTGATCAGTTTGTCCAACTTGTTGGTGGTGTAATGTATCTTGAAGTCCAAACAGGACGCGGACGGATGGATCTGCTTATTTACCATAATCGGAAAAAATATATCGTTGAAACGAAGATTTGGGAGGGTGATAGGCGTTACCAAGCAGGCAAAAAACAGTTAGCAGCATACCTAAAGTTGGAAGGCACAAGGCAAGGATACTATATCGTATTTGATCATCGTCAGGAGCCAGAGCCGCGCGTAGAAACAGAGACGATAGAGGGGATAACGATTCGGAGTTATGTCATTCCTGTCATCCAAGAACGCCCTTCAGACGAACATCATAGCAGTAGATACAAATAATAACTTACAGACATTCCGTTGATTTGCCAACGCCGTTTACAATCAAATAAGATTCAATAGGGAGCGAAAACCGTGGCATTTAGCGATTTCAAGACAATCTCTGAAGTGCAGGAAAAATTCAGAATCACATACACCGAAGATGATTTTGTCAAAGCTGAACCATCATCTCCTTCAATCGAATTCCTGCAGGATTTTGAATTTACGCGAGAACATATTAATGTTTTTGCATCCGAAGCAGCACGTTGTGAGGCGATTATCTTCCCGGTTCTAAAGGAAAGTTATAAAGCTTATGCCGATCGGTATGCCTTGTGGATAAAGCAATCCATCGCTTACGATGATGTCTTGAATGGGATACCAGACTACTTTATCTCTACCCGATCTGAATTAGGCAAAACCGTTGTTGGAAGTCCGTTGATACTCCTCGTTGAAGCAAAGAAAAACGACTTTGAGCAGGGGTGGGGTCAATGTCTGGCGGAGTTAGTCGCTGCCCAAAAGATAAACGATGATGCAGCTTTTCCCGTGTTCGGCATTGTTACTGATGGAACACTGTGGCAATTCGGACGGCTTATCGGCGATACCTTCACCCAAAACAGAGCAGACTTTGCCTTAACCAATTTGCCTACACTTTTTGGGGCGGTTGATTCTGTGTTCAAAGCCGTAGATGATGTAAATTGAAAAGCGTATGCGGGGCGGCATCATACGGTTTCCTACCACAATGTGAACTATGATTTCGGGATTATGGATAGCGTTATCGTCTGAATCGCGGATTCTCGCGGATGACGCTGATTTCGCGGATTTTAAGAGTCTTCTCATTTTGAGAGTCTCCAGTCCCGTAGGGACGGAATGTTTATAGAAACAGCGTCATATCCCGACTCTTTAGCCCTGTAAGGGCGGCATGTACAGATGTGTATGAAAGAACAACCAAGCCTCAGCGGGGCAACAAGTATCCGATTTCGCTATAACGATGAAATATTTCCGATTTGGGTAGATGAGGTAATTTTCGTAGGCTGCTCCCCCAACACAACAAGACAAGCACGCAACATATTTTCAACCTCTTGTCGTGTATCCTCACGCAATGGTCCTGAAAGTGCCGCACGATACAGGTTCACCGCTCGACTCGGATCCCCTGCCTTTTCATAACACGATGCCGCACTAATTCGATGTATCGCACCCTCCAATTCACGACCGAGGACATCAAGCATCGGCGGAATATACTCTTCATAGTTGGCAGCGGATAACCAAAGCGGTTGCGCCGTTTCCGTCATACCAACTTCCCACAATGCTTGTGCTTCGGAAAGAATTTTTGATTTCCGGTGCATTGTCGCTTTGAGTGTCTTTGTGTAAGGTTTGGTTTTTGGGTTAGGCATGTACTTCCTTTTTTTTGATTTTTCTAATCGTCCAACCATCATATTGGTAGGCGCGACTTACAACCGCGCCCACCGTGTATTTCAAGGAAAATTGGAATTATATTTTGGATGTTACATATAATAACGGAATGAAGGATGCGGTTTACGGTTTGGCCCCACTTCCGCCATGATGCCACCAACTCTCCGAGAAAAAAAGAGAGTCACCGGATGGGCACTACTCATGCTTGCTGTATTCCAATTCATACGGGCGAGCCCGAGAATATCTGAGGCAACTTGATGCATGTCAACATCATCGTCACTTACAAGTTTTACAGGAGCCGGAATGTGAGGGCCGGGATATGTCCGCCACTCAGGCATATAACCTGTGGTGAATAGATATGTGGTTGTCTTATTCACTGTGCAGAGAGTGCCTCTTCTCGGTGGATATGATCCATAAGTCAAGAGTCGAAACTGCGTCGGCATAATGTTAATTAATTCGACTATTGGAATATCGCGAAAACCGTGCCGAAATCCTTCTTTTTCTGCTTCGTCAAATCTTGATGTTTTATGAAGTACAACACGTTGTGGATTTCCACCTATACCATCCCGATACTCTTGAAGAATTTGGTCAGCAAGTTTAACGGACTGTTCTACAGTAAGATGGACATTACGTTTCTGATTTGCATCCCAAGGAATAGCTTCTCCACGGAGTGCAAATCCTTCCCCGCGACTCGAAAATGCTTGTGCCAAACTTGAATAGACAAGGTGTTTGCTCGGGGTTCGCAAGTGATGAAAACTGATACCGACAAAGCAGGTTTCTGGTCCGTCTGCCTTAAACCGCCACGGTATTCCTCCACCTTTATAATAGAGCCCCACGCTCATGTTCCACGCTCGCGTTGCTGGATCTTGATTGGTATCTTGATCTTCAAACAAATTACGAGTACCAATCTGAATTGGCATGTGAAATTTCATTGTTCGAGCCTTCAAAGCCCGCCTGAAATCCCGATTCAGCAGATCATCCTCGTTTTCTTCTATGTCCTGAAACAAAGATAGTTGTCCTTGTTCACGATTAGCTTGTCGTATCTTGATAAGTCTACGCTGCCTTGAAGTCAGAGATTTTGAGATACTCCAGCATGTTTGAACCACATCATTAGGCAAGCAACATAAGACAATATCGGGACGAATATTCGTGTTATCAGCTAATCTTTCAACACCATCTGCATACATATCCAACACCGCTTCAAAGCGTGATTTTGGATCTTTCTTAAGGAAGGCTTCAAGCATACCGTTATTAATTTCTGCTTGCCATTGCCGGTCAAATATAAGTGAGGTATGGAAAGCCTCGTTAAACCCGGGAAAATCAAGATATTGCGTAGAATCTTTGATGTCGGAGGGAATAGGTGCGCGACACTGATCGAGCCATTGTTGTGCTTTCTGTAGCATATCAGCGTTTCCAACGAGTCCAACGCGCATCTCCTTTTTCCGCGTAGCACCGAAACGGAGGTCAAAGGGGCCTGCCTCCGCAAGCCCTATTTTTGGATCTCTGAAGGTACCCGGCGAACCGAGCTCAATGCTCGGTATTGGTAATTGTGTAAGTGCCATATCAATCAACATCTTCTATCTTCTCCAATTGCGAAACTTCTTGTGAGAATTCTGACTCCAACTGTGCTAATCGGTTTGTCTCAAGTGTCTCAACCTGTTTTATGCCCCACGCATCATCTCCAAAATCAGGAGCAACTGTTGCCGATAAGTTTGATCTGATACGAATTTGATTGCCATCCTGCCTGTGAATTTTGTCTAGTGGAATCATACCGGTTTGAGTCCCAGTTGAATCCGTATTAAGCACAAAGATACTATGATTTTCCCGCGAAAGCACCCACGTCCAGAACACAAGATCGTTGTGAACAACGTTATTGTAGTCTCGTCCCTCACGCTTTGTGGAAAGTCTATTAACTACCTTTCCTTCCAGAAGATCTGATCTACCATCGGTTGTGAAAACATAACCTGGCAGCATAACAAGCGTCCAAACATCGCCAAATCGTTCAAACCGAAACCGAAAAGACTTGTGCTCCCAATAATTTTTTATCTTTTTGACTACCGTCCGAGTTGCACGACGCAAACGTGCTTGGTACTTAATCTTCCGCGGCCCTTCTTGAGTCCGCGCGAAATAGGCACGTTTACGATACTTATCTATCCAGAGCCCTTGTGCTTCAAGATGTCTATAGAAATATTCATTAAGGATCCACACAAAACGCTGTTCCCCATGAGCATCGGTGAATTCTTCAACAGTCATCTTTCCTATATCGCTGGTCTTGATCACGGCATAGAGCGGATTAGCGGATATTGAAAGATCGTGGAAGGTAAAAAGTTGCCCACTATCAAGTATAAATGGCGGTAACCAATCTGCGCCTGTTTTTTCCCACACCTCCTTTGCCGTCCGCGCTTCAGTGCCGGCGTACCAAACAATGTCAGGGAGACTGACAACCTCAAGAAGATTGCTGGCATAGCGAGTGAAATTATCGCTACTGGAGGCAGTTCTTGTAATCGTATCCGCAACTTCCGGGCGGCGGGAAATTGTTATTTCAAAAGCTGTATTGTCATCAATGGGACCAAAGTTCACCTCGTTTTTGTTTTCCTCGCTTTCTCTCCATACATCCGATAGCCCAGAACCCGCCTTCTCCATTTCTTCGGCACCATAAAACATGTCCGCTACAACTGGGTTACGATAGCCGCGAATGCCTCGTGTCCCTTTTTTGATTTCTGTTTCAAACGCGTTTTTTATCTCCTCTTGAGATGTACCTATCATCTGATCTATTACATCCTCAACCAATCCCCCCGGGTTGCGTACACGAATGTAGGTTTCCGCAATCTCTATCACGATTGGTTCGTCTTTCTCGTAATCACGGTGAACGAGCGCGTTGACAACTATTTCCCGTAAGGCATTCGGAGGATACGGATACACGGGTTTTGAGTGTCGTCCTTCCTTCAAAAGAAAAGACCGATTGACGCGAGAGAGCAATTCATATATCTCTTCAAGCTGCATCCACAGGTTCCCTTCAATTACCTGTTCTATCTTCTCTCCAACCGATTCAGCATCATCCGAAACATCAAAAATATTTTCAATCCACTCCGGATCTCCTTTTAAGCTAACGACGACTTGCGCGGTTTGGATATGGTTCTGTGGTACATCGGCAAAGAGTAAGTAACCTCCAACTGTAGGAAAAATATCTCCTTCTTTTTGACGTGTGGCGAGATCTCGATCACACAATAGTTGAAAAAACCAATTGTTATCCCTAATGGTCGGCACTCGGATACCTGTCCTGTCGCAGTACTGTAAAAGCCGAACTCTCATCGGCGGCCAGTCAAAATCATCAAGACTGGATTCGGTGAGCACCTCTAAATCATAAGGGAGCTCTGTTAATGCTTCAGGAACCGCTGTAATTTGTGTTTGATGATAATCCGGTTCTTGTTTACGAGCATGTTGCCATAGAGCACCCATCACTTCGTCGAATCCATCAATAGAGACGACCTGAAGGTTTTCCTGGATTTCTTCAGAAAGTTCATGCACTAAGTGAGTTAAACTGTCGGGGCGTTCTCCCTTATAATTCCGTGTGCACCAATAGATTCCATTTCGATAGTTGTCTACTGCCTCCGCATGATTGATGAGAAGATGTTTCATGACAGAAGTTTCCGCTCCCCGATACCCTATGACAATCAGGGGATGATCTCTCAAAAGAGGTAGTAATCTTGAAACAAGATTTGTATCAAGTTCTTCATCTACTTCAGTAATGGTATTTTTGTCCGTGTAATGTTCAACAGAACCATGCAGGTAAACAATTTGCGGATATTGTGGACTTGTTGACAATTTTGTGTAGTCGGATTTTGTCTGGATGATCTGCGGATGGTGAAGTTGCTTATTGTCCTTGCATACCTTTGGCAAAATGGGGTCAAAATTTGTGGTGAGTACGGTACGGATACACTTCCTGGCCATAAGTTCTGCAATATGTTCATATCCGCTGCTCGGTTCGACCTGTGTATTCAGCATTTCCAAAAAGAAATCTTTTCGTATTTGGCGGGGTTGAAGAATATTTTCCACGGCATCAGGATAGTTATCCGCTTGTTCCCCATCTTCATGATACCACTTTTGCATTTTTAACCACGGGTACCAGTCGCTACGCCGAACGCGTGGGTCTTCAGGATCCAAGCCATTGTCGAGACAGTATCCCCATTTAGCGATCTTTTCTACCATGTCATGCGCGAGAGGAATGCCGGATTTCACGGAAGCACCGGCACCAAGTAGGAAGATCGGATCGGGCCCCCGTATAAAGAGCGAGCGTAAGCGTCCAATAGTTGCTGTTTGAAGTGCCAAAATGCTGTCCTCTTAGATTATTCCTGATAGATATTGTGGTTGTAAACCCCTATCCTGGTAGGTTTTGGAGGCTTGTAACAACTCGCCCGTCTATAAACCAACGGTTCCTAAGGAGTGTAACATTAATTTGTGAGCAGGTCAAGTTTAAATAACAAGGGGCAGAACCATTCAGTTGTCGGTTGGCTCTCGCTGCTATCGGAGCAGTATAGATACGGAAATTGCTTCTATAGCGCGGTTTGGAACATTTACAGATTGTCGTCCTTAAAGGAGAACTGAATGCCTCTGATACCCTCTTATCAACTTAATTCCTGTAATCCGCAACTCAGGCAACCTACCACAAAACCGAATCAATCTCACCCATAACCGCAAGCGTCTCCGCAACAGCCACCAAAATCGCACGATACCGCCGCACATCCGTATGACTTAACACCTCGCCGCGCCGATCCTTCAACCACTTCTCACACACCTGATACGCCCCAATCTCATATTCCCACACCTCAACGGACACATCCGTGAAATACTGGGTCGGATTAATCCAAACCCGTCCCTCCAAATAGCGCGCTTTTTCGACAATACCGTCCCCCTCACCCTCAAACCGATGCACCGCCGGAACCCCTCTTCCTGTAGGAGCGACTTGTAGTCGCGATCCATCTTTCAACAGATGCCAATCCATCAACCGCTGCCCCAACGCCGAGAGTGTACGGAATTGCGCAATATCTTGTGGTAACGGGATGCGTGGAAAATCGTATTTTAGGAACTCATAATACCGCTCACGATAGGTCGGACTATACAAGATTGCATAGATATAGGCGAGGATCGCCTCTGGTGAGACACCTTCGGGTAGGTTAAAGGGTTCGGTTTGCGGGAGTTCCAACGCTTCTGAGAGCGCGGTGAGAAAGGCAGGTTTAAGATTGAGCGACCGTTCTGTTGAGAGTCCCAATTCTTCAGAATTCGGATACAAGTAGAGCGGAAACACATGTGCAGTGGGTTCACCTCTATTTGAAATATAACTTTTTTCACTGATTTGATTAGTTACCAAAGCATGTTGCCATATCGGACTCTTGATACCACGATGAACACAAAGGGCGAGATTTTCCTTCCGCATGTGACGCATGATTTCAGGGCGCGGTCGTCCATGGAATCCAGATGACTGACCTGTGTAATATGTCCACCGTGGATCAAATGGACGATAATGAATAGACTGGACGTGCTGCTCAACATCCGGATGATTACGGATATCTGCTTGGGCGCGGTGAATTTTCCAATCTTGGCTATCCTTTGGTAATTGATATTTCCCCCGAGCTTCATCTACAGAAAGGGAAATGAAATCGGTTACGGTCTCGCGCAGTTTTTCCTCTGTCCAATGCAGTGTGAATTTATCCCGTCCGGTAACAATGCCAACCGAGTCTACCTTAAAGATATCGGTAATTATCCAGCCTGCTTCATACTCTGATCTCTGTTCGATTGCCTGTGGCACAAAAAGATAATAGGGTGATGTCGGTTGTAGTTCACTCCATTCTGTAGTTTGAACATCTGTTTCTGAAAGAGTACTATATTTTTCCGCACGTGGTCCCCACATAGCAGCGTAATAGACTTTTGCTGGAATAGAATTGTCGCGTTGCTTGACACATAGCAAGATGGAAACTCCTTGTATGATGTCAAAGACATTTTCGTCATTTTCCGCTTCAGGAACAACCTCCGTTACTCTGCTGCTACCGTGTAAATTGAGCAGGTAGATAGTGTTAAAACTATCAAGCAAACTTTGCCGCATGCCACGAAAAGTAGGTCCGTCAAGGAAACTATTATTGACAATATAACCGATAACACCTTCTCCATTTTTATCAATGCGCCACTGTGCCCACCGAATAAATTTCACATAATCTGATTGCAGCACTTTTGAGTTTTTATCACCAAGTGGTTCTCCATCTACCTGCCTGTAATCCTCAATGAGTTCACCGATGAAAGTTAATTTTCTACCCTCGCGGCTTGGATTGGCAGAATCCTGTGGATAAGGCGGATTACCAAGGATAACAAGCAGCGGTTCGTCCCGTTTTACTGACAATGCTGCATTCGCCTCGTCGGAGATAAATCCCGCAAAGGGGATAGAAGGCTGCATTTCGTCCGGTTGTTCCAAAGTATTCGTCAGATAGATACCGAGGCGTTCATCAGCACGCCACCCTTGCGCTTGTAGGAACAGACTCAACTTCAGATGCGCGATCGTATACGGCGCGACGAGCAGTTCAAACCCGAAAATCCGCCTGACCAGCTGCGCGTTGACATACTGCATCCACTCCGCCGCGCCGTAGGTCTCGGCTACATATTCTCGGACGTGATCCAGCACTGACAACAAAAAACCACCCGTCCCTGTCGCAGGGTCAAGAATAAGTGTATCGTCATCGGCGAGACCGTCCGGTCTGTTCAACGCTGTTTTCAGGAGACTATCCACCGACCTAACGATATAAGAGATAACCTGTGGCGGTGTATAATAAACACCGCGATCGACGCGTCGCTGCGGATCGTATTCCGCGAGGAAAGTCTCGTAGAAATGGATCACCGGATCTTCAAGATGATTTCTCGCAGCAAACGCCGTGCGGAGCATCTCTGTCGGGACGTTGCGGAGAAGCACTGCGATGTCGTCCAGAATATAAGTGACGTTCGTCTCCAGTGTCGGGGAGGCGACGTGATGAAAGAGTTGGACGAGAAACGGATTTGAGCGTGGAAGTGCATCGGTGGCAGTGTGTCGTGAGAAGTGGGTCGCGTTTGGGAGCGTGCAGCGTGCGGCGAACAACCCGTAAGCGAGGGTTTGGGCGTACATATCCGCAAAATCGTCCGGAGTGAGCGTAGAGATGAGCAACTCCTTGAACGCCGAGAACATCCCATAAATCTCGCTATTTTCATCGGTGAGCGTCGTCGCAATCTGCGTCTGGAGTTCCCGTGTCCGTCTGGCGAGGTATCTTGCGAGCACCTCTGGCGAGGTGATTTCGACCTGTCCAGCGTCCAGAAACCGCTCCAGTAGCCGCTTTAAATTTTCAGGCGAATCCTCAATGTTTGCTGTTGCGCGCGATATCCCGTCCGTATACAACCGAAAATCGACGAAATTGGTAAGAACAAAGTTATCAAGGTTTTCGATGAAGCGAGCGTTCTGTGCTTTCGCGTGCCCAGTGAGATTGTCAAGGTCTCTACCGTAGGCTTCCGCTTCAATATAACCGATAGGCAGTACCCCATCCATTGCAATAAAATCGGGTCTCCCGATCTGCTCCAGTTGTCTCGGTTCTTGTGTTAATTGGACGGTATCTCTGCCCAGGTCAACGCATAGTTCTTCAAGGAAGGCTTGGAGGTGTGGGTATAGCGAGAGTTCTGGGGTCGCCTCGGTGCTGGTTTGTGTGCGGTGGATGTTTTGTAGATAACGGTCGCAGTGTGTTTGGAAGTTCATATTTATTAGAGCCAATACGGAAATCCAGCAGACTCCTGAGACGCAGGCGGTCGGAGCAATTCAAATTTTCCATTCATTGATTTACGGGTTAAGACGATAATCCCACCATCGGCGTATGTGCCTTTTGTGACATGATGGGACTCAAATAGCAAAACGTCCTCGATACCGTCATTGTTAAAGTCAGCCCGCACCATCTCCTTTAACATTTGCCCCATACCGAACCCCTCAACATTCAAAACATTTTGACTTTTTTCGGTAACGACGAGTTCTTGATTATCAATCTTTTGCTGGTATGTCGTCTCTAAATCTCTGTCGGCATCCCAACTCGATTTCGATGCCAGATTTTCGCGAAACATCTCGAAAGGGAGCAATTCTAAGTTGAGGACCCCCACTTTGGCATCTGAGATAAAACTTTTTGTGGGCGCACTCGCCTTCTCAAGCGCGTTGAGCAATCCACAGGGATGCTTGAAAAAAAATGACATCTTGTGGTCAAAATTACTACTCGGGTAGTAGTCACGCTGAAGTGCTGAATCATATTCTCTACAGGTTCGCACATGAACCTTGTCGTCCCTCGTTTTCGTGAGCGTTACGCCGTCAAGATGATCATTCTCACCCAGATGGATGGGCAGGTCCCGAAGGGTGTCAATCTCATCTTTAGCAATGGATTCCACTATCGTACCATCTGCAAACCGTATACTTTCAATAAGTTGAAAAGTAACATTAGGCTCCTGCTGCGTTTTATTCGGTTTCTGCTGATCTGCTGCCAAAGACTGCTGGACATGGACATTTTGAGTGCTTAAGATAAATGCCAGTAAACAGACAATGCTGCCAAAAAACTTGAAAACTGTCATTAAAATCTCCTTTCTAAAGGCAGGTCGTTTTGGAAGTCTCGCACAACTGCATTATATCCTAATTTACCTCTCAGATGCAAGATTTTTTGAAACCTGCACAGGGCTATTTAGTTTTCAGTTTTGATTTTGGTTTCGTTTACTGATAGTAAGGTTTTTTCCACAATATCGCGAGCACAGTTCGTTCCTACAGAGGAAAGTATATCCATATATGAAGTAAATTTTTAAAACTGAATCGCTCTGCTGATGCCTATAAAACCGCTTGACAATCAAAGCCTCAGATGGTATCCTTATCTATAAATGGTATCATAAGAATCTTAGCACTCCGGTTTGGAGAAAAGATGAGACGCTTCGGAACGCAAGGTCCCGTTCATCCAGAGAAAAACTATGTCGTCAGCCGCGCGACTGAACTTGCCGATTTCGTCATGCGTGTCAAAGAGGGGCGTTACATCGTTATCTTCGCACCGCGGCAGACCGGCAAGACGACTTTCTTCCAACGCGCCTTAGACGTATTTGCAGACGAAGAGCCTGCGTACTTTCCAATCCCGTTGAATTTTGAGGAATATGAAGGCTGCACGCCATCGGTTTTTTACAGTTATCTCTACGGGGATATCCTTGAGGAGATAGAAAATATTTTTGCGCGGCGCGGAGAGGTACTTTCTGAAGCATTGACAGAATTTTTGGAGAATGCAGAGATAACCGACCATCTCTCGATGGGAAGATTCTTTAGAAACTTTTCCAAGTTTTTGGGTGATCGGCGCGTCATCCTTATCATAGACGAGTTTGATGGCATCCCGAAGGAAGCCGTGAGAGGCTTTCTACATTCACTGCGTCGTATCTACGTCTCAAATCCTATCTCTCGCTGTCCACACAGTGTCGGCATTGTTGGAGTCAAAAGTATTACGCAGCTGAACTACGACAGGTCGATCTCCCCGTTCAATATCCAAGATGAGTTCAACTTACCAAACTTCACACTTGAACAGGTACAAGAACTCCTTGGACAATATGTGGAAGAAGTTGGTCAACAGTTTGCACCAGAGGTGATTGAATCGATTCATAAGCAGACCGCCGGACAACCTGTTCTTGTCAACCGATTCGCGCAGATTCTCACGGAGGAGTTAGATATTCCGAAGACCGAACCGATTACAATGGCACACTTTTCAACGGCACATACGCAACTCCTCCGTGGACGGAATACCAACATTGAACACCTGACAACCAATATCCGCAGGAATCCACGCTTTGAAAGCGTTCTGATGCGGATTATGGCGCGTGATGAAGGCGTAGACTTCAATCTCGACGATGACATTATCAGTGAACTTGCCACTTATGGCGTTATTAAAGAAGGGACTGATGGTATGTGTGAGATTCTCAATCCGATTTATCTCTACCGGATTATGAGGACGTTCAAGCCACTCATAAACGGGTTAGAGCAAGAATACTTCTCAGAGGATACCAGCGAAGAACTTCATGAGTATCTCACATCTACGGGGCAGATTGAGATGGAGGCGTTACTGGATAACTTTCGAGATTTCATAGCACGAGCAGGTTTCAGAATTTTGCAGGTGCCCGATACGCCACAAGAATCGGTAGCACGACACCTCCTACTCGCCTATCTTGACGAGTTTGTTAGACGTATCGGGGGTGTTATGCATATAGAAGTCCAAACCGGTCGTGGCAGGATGGACATCCTCATCACGCACAATCAGCGAAAATACATTATCGAGACAAAAATTTGGCGAGGCGATAGTCGCTACCAAGCAGGCAAAAAGCAGTTAGCAGCATACCTAAAGTTGGAAGGCACAACGCAAGGATACTATATAGTATTTGACCATCGTCAAGAGCCAGAGGCACGTGTAGAGACGGAGACCATCGACGATGTAACTGTTCGGAGTTATGTGATTCCTGTTGTGCAAGAACGACCTTCAGATGTTGATTTGTCTTGATCTACATCTGCATATAACTTTCGCGCGGTTCATCTAAATCCGCAAGGACTTTCGTACCCACCTTCAGAAACCGTCCGTTCAGCATAATGAATGGAACACCGCCAGATGCGTCTCTCCGTAAGAACAGATATTCCCCGACAAACCGAATATCTTCAGTAGACATCTCCGCCAAACCGTCGTCAGAGATTAAAAACGTGTCTGTCGTGTTCGGCAACGCAAGCGTGAAACCTGTCCCCAAAACATCAGCATCCGTGCGAACTTCAATATCCGAAATAATAGGGTGTGTTTTGACCCCAGGTCTCATCGGAAAAAGGAGCGTGTTCGGGGCTGCTGGCGGTTCGCTGTTACGCCGATAGATAACCCTGTCTTCCGCTAAAGTTACCGTGAGGTTTGTCGTATCGGTTACACCGATAAAGAGGTTACTACGGCGTGCGTCTTCAGTCCAAGTATATCCAGTATCAGCGGCAATGTGAGTATTTGTCGCATTACCGAGATGGAAAGTCTGTTCAAGGGTCTGCGTTTCCGCACCTAACACGAGGTCGTGGAAAATAAAGTATTCGCCTTTAAGGTAGAAGATGCTGCGTTTGTGGTGCGCAGCTGCAGCTTGACACCATTTTTCGACGAAATCAAAAGCAGATGTTGTTATCCATTGTGTATCAAGCACATCAGAGACCGTTAGTGTCGGATCAACCAAACGGACTGTGCCTGTCGTCAGTTGTCGTCCGTGGGCATAGAGTGCCAGACTTGATATATCGGCGTTTTTAGAGTGTCTCTTTGGCTGTGCGTCAAAGAACAGGTATTGTCCGTCCGGCTGCCAGTTATCTCTCATGACGTAACAACCTGTCTCAGGCAGCGCGTGCGATGTAGTGTCGGGACACTTGAAGCTGCTATCAGCGATGGCGCAGAGTTCGACGGCATCGAAGTTGGGCGCAGGGCGCGGACCGAGGGGTGGGAACGAACAATCGGGTTGGCTCAAATGGATGCATGTCGCTAATAGTTTTTCAAGCAATATCCGTAATTCTTGCGTTTGCTCGTCAGACGGAAAACGGAGAAATCTCGCGAAATCCGCGATTGCCTCAGCTTGCGCACGGAGCGTCCGGTCTTTATGAAACCCGTCAGCATGGAAGAATGCGTCAATTATCCACTGATAACGCTGCAGTACCAACTTATGGAGTTGTTCATTTCCCCGGAATTCGGGGAACAGGTGCGCTGCGATACCGATTTCCGTAGTTGCTGTGATAGCCGGGGTCGGATGGATAGACAACCGAAGCAGACACTCAAGATAGGTTTTGGCTGTGGTGTAGGTGTCAGAGCGTTCTAATAGGGGGGCATCGTCTCCTACAAAGTCTTTTAGGAACTGCTGACGGAAGGCGGTATAAGCGGTTTTCGCGGTGGGTATATCGTCTCTGAGGACCGCAGCCTTCACGGTTTCCATTCCCGGAAAATCCAAGTTGAGTGCCTCAAAAAAACCGCTATCGCTGAGGGGCAGGTCGAAACGGTTTTGCGGTGTGAAATTCGGCTTGAGCACGGTGTTATAAGTGTCAATCGCAGATGCCAGAATCGGGAGGTTTCGTTCGTTTGCAAGCGAGAAGGCGATGTCAATCGGTAGGGTAAGATGCGAATCCGTCGGTGCGAGTGCAACCTCGGCAAGCACTGCGGAGATCCTCCCAAACCCAGCGAGTCGCCAGAGTTCGGATTGCGGAAGCGACGCACAGACGCTACCCACCAATGCCAATGCGCTCCCGGCTTCAAGTCTCGGACGCGGTTCACCATCGGGATAGGCGTAGAGATAAACGGCATGTTCTAACAGGATACGCGCGAGTTCTCGGTATCCGAACTCGGTCAGCGGTTCGTGCGCAGCGGCTGCGATACCCTCAATGACACGCGCCGCAACGGATTCCAACCGCCATGCCGGATGTTGTGGCGTAAATTCAACCGGTGTCGGGTTCGCTTCCGAGAAGGTCAGCAGCTCCTCAAAATCCGCTATCGGTTCAAGTTGCGCGATGAGCGGTATCTCCTGCTTCGCGAGTGCTTCTGCCAGTAATTGGATATGTTCAGTTTGGAGCGTCGTCCATTTTTCCAACAGCATGTTGTGCCTTTATGTTTCAATTTGATGGGCGATTTCCAACATGATAGCAGTGTTAGGTGTAATTTGTCAACTGCCCCACAAGTATAGGCGTGTTGTTAAAAAAGAGCGGGGGTGGTGAAACCACCCCCTGTTTGATGTTGTATAGAATTTTGGGTTTTAGACGGATAGTGCGGAAACCGCAGCAGCCTCGCTATCGTAATGTTCAAAGACCCGAACAAGTCGGCTGAGAACAACCAGATTTTTGATCTGTTTACTGACGTTGATGACCGCGATACGCCCTTTCTTTCGGGCTGTTACGGCACGGACTCCCATGAGTGCCCCAAGTCCTGAACTGTCGATTTTATTCACGTTCTCGAAATTGATAAGGATACGCGGTGTATCGGCTACTTCTAACTCCGGCGAGAGGGCTGCCCGTAATTCGGATACGGCGGGTCCGATTATTTTTCCGTTGGGTTCCAAAATCGTGATGCCATTTTGCTGACGAATTTTAGTAAGCATGATTTACTCCTTTTTCATTTTTCCAAAGCATTTCTCTAAATTTTTGGCACTATTTGAAGATTTAATTTACGTATTTGATAGTTTAGTCAGATACGATCAAAAAAAGTTCGTTTTTTAGAAAGTATCTCGGACATATCCACCTGTTGCGTCAAGTCCCGCCATTCAATTCACTTACTCTTTTGTCCGACAGATGCTACGGACATCTGTTTTGTTCCAAAATTTATTTGCCGATTAGCGAGGCTTCAATTGTTAATGACGCATTTCGGTAGCAAAAAGGGTGCAAAATTTTTAGAAAAATCGCAAAATTTTTAGAAAAATCTCAAAAAATTAGGTTTATCGGCGTATTTA
>VYCT01000317.1 GCA_009843785.1 Candidatus Poribacteria bacterium
TTTCCTATCATTTTCGGTGCGAAGAGGCACAGGCTAACAGCCTATGCTACAAAGTGGCAACTTGGGTTAATGATAACATACTTGCAAAAAAAGTCAATCGAAAAATCAACGGAAATAATTGCCTTTAAGTTTGACCTACCTGAATACGGTAATCCTACAACACCTCACGTAAGAAACGTGCAGTATGGGATTCCTGAACCGATGCGACCTGTTCTGGCGTGCCCATCGCTACGACTTCTCCGCCGTTTTTGCTGCCCTCTGGTCCCAAGTCGATGATCCAGTCAGCGGATTTGATAATGTCGATGTTGTGTTCGATAGCGATGATCGTGTTGCTGGCATCGACGAGTTTGTTCAGCACCTTGAGGAGTTTTTGGATGTCGTCAAAATGGAGGCCTGTCGTCGGTTCATCCATGATGTAGAGCGTCGAACCGGTTGTACGGCGTGACAACTCTTTGGCAAGTTTGACGCGCTGCGCCTCGCCACCGGAGAGGGTCGTTGCCGATTGTCCGAGTTGGATATAGCCCAACCCGACATCTGCTAACATCTGGAGCGTCCGACAGATACGTGAATTATCGCTGAAGAATTCGAGTGCCTCGTCTACTGACATATCTAAGACTTCGGCGATATTTTTGCCTTGATAACGGATCTCAAGCGTTTCGTCGTTGTAGCCGGTGCTATTACACGCTTCACACGGCATCCATACATCCGGCAAAAAATGCATCTCAACACGGTTGAAACGGTGCCCTTCACAGACAGGACACTGACCGTAAGCGAGGTTGAAACTGAAGTTGCCAATGCTAAATCCGCGTATCTTTGCGTCGTGTTGTTCGGCGAAAAGTTCTCGGATTTTCGTGAACAGATCGGTATAAGTAGCAGGATTGGAGCGCGGTGTTTCGCCGATCGCTTTCTGGTCTACGTTGATGAGCCGCTTGATTTGGGTAACACCGCGGATGCTTCGATATTCTGGTCGTCCGTAATCGTTGTATATGGGATCCCGTTCTCTATCGTTCATAGCGTCCATATACGCCTCAATATTGCGGATGGAGCGCATATCTTCATCTACATCGCTGGTTTTGATAGAACTACGACTCTCCAGTGCTGGCTTTAGTGTGCCTTCAACGAGTGAACTCTTTCCACACCCTGAAACACCGGTTACACAGGTGAGGGTGCCGAGCGGTATTTTAACATTAATGTCTTTGAGGTTGTTCGTTTTCACGCCGTATATTGCTAATTGCTTGCCTGTCCCTTTGCGCCGAGTTGTTGGAACCGGAATTTCGACTTCATTGGAGAGGTAGGCCTGCGTCAGTGATTTGGTGGGCGATGGTTCATTGATAGGTCGCGATTCAGCAATCGTTCCTACAGGCGTAGTGCTGTCAGTGAAGGTGTCCGGTGTACCGATAGCGACAATCTCGCCGCCTGCTTTGCCCGCTTTGGGCCCGAAGTCGATAACATGATCAGCGGCTAATATGGTATCGCGGTCGTGTTCAACGACAAGGACGCTATTGCCGATATCGCGGAGTTCCTTGAGTGCGTTGATGAGCCGGTCTTGGTCACGCGGGTGTAACCCGATGCTCGGTTCATCGAGAATGTAGGTCACCCCCGTGAGACCGCTGCCAAGTTGGCTTGCGAGTTGGATTCTACGCATTTCGCCACCCGAAAGCGTCGGTGCGCCACGGTCCAATGCAAGATAGCCGAGACCAATGTCTTCTAAGAACTGAAGGCGTATCCGAATTTGGCGGAGGACTTCGGCTTCAAACTCAGGTGAGGTATGTACATGAAGTGCAGGGTGCGTGGCTCTGGAGGTTGACACGCCTTTCGCGACAAGGGAGTCTTCTTTACCGTTTTGTGTATCGTTGCCGACTTCCGCTTCAATCTGTTTCAACCGTGCGTTGAAGAATTCAATGATTTCAGTGATTGAGAATGCCATCAATTCCGAAATAGTTGTGTCCTCGAACATGACGCAGCTCGGGAAAGGTTTCAATCGGGTGCCGTGGCATTGGTTACATGGATCGTGTGGAAAGTGTGTATTCTTTCCGCGTCCATCACAGAAGGCGCACGCGCCCATTTTGTTGTTAAAGGAAAAGTGTCGAGGTGTCAGTTGCCCGAAATTATTTCCACAAGAAGCACACATCGCGTGTTCACTGAAGAATTTTTTAGCAGGTGTCTCCGGCTGTGGTGCTGTTGTTTTCCGTTTAGATCGGCGGGTGCTTGTGGATGCCCGTGCACTGGATTGGCTCTCTTGAAGCAGGACAAATCCACCGCTTTGGAGGAGTGCCAGCTCAACCGCTTCCGTAAACCGGCTCTTTTCTTCATCAACAAGTTCGACGCGATCAATAACGATAAAGATTTCATGGCGAATGGTTTTACTCAGCTTGGGGACTTCATCGAGTCGATGAATTTCATTATTAATTTGGACGCGTGCGAAACCTGCGCGTTGTAATCGACTGAAGACATCCGCGTAATCCTCGTTTCCCTTCAGCCCATAAGCGGATTCGCTGGCGTTGATGTCTATGATTTTACCTCTTATTGTGTCTTCGCCTATTTCTGGGAGAAGCATAAAGTTTGTAAGAGGTGCAAGAACATCCACTCTCTGTCCGCCGAGTCGTTCAAAAACCTTCTCTGTGATTTCCTCTGCGCTTTGGGGCTGGACCTCCGTAAGGCAATCTGGGCAGTAGGGTTTCCCCCATCTGGCGTAAAGCGTGCGGAGTCCGTCGTGTATCTCAGTGATTGTGGCGACCGTGGAGCGTGGGTTTTGACCTGCGTTAGCGTGCGAAATTGCGATGGCGGGTGAAAGTCCGTCAATTTTTGAGACTTTAGGTTTCTCCATCTGTCCTATAAACTGGCGGGCATAAGTGCTGAGTGTTTCGATATAGCGCCGCTGTCCTTCGGCGTAGATGGTATCAAGTGCGAGGGATGTTTTTCCAGAACCGCTGACCCCTGTCAGTGCCGTCATTTTTCGATGGGGTATATCGATGTCCACGTTTTTGAGGTTATTTTCGGTAGCACCTTGCACAGCGATCGCTGTCCGTTTTTCTTGTGCTTGTTCAAATGCGTCAGCCAGTTCCGGTTCGATGAGTCGTTGCTTTGCATCACGCCAGATATCGAAATCACCGCGGAGGGCTTGTCCCGTATAAGATTCAGGCATCTCGGCGATCTGTTCAGGGGTGCCTTCGGCAATGATCGTACCCCCGCCAACGCCGCCCTCGGGTCCTAAGTCAATAAGGTAGTCGGCGGAATTGATGACCTCAAGGTTGTGCTCTACGACGACGACGGTGTTGCCATCGTCTACGAGGCGATGCAGAATCGTCAGGAGTTTATTTACATCGTCAAAATGTAATCCTGTTGTCGGTTCATCAAGGATATAGAGGGTTTTGCCGGTGCCTCGTTTGGAAAGTTCCCTTGACAGTTTAATGCGTTGTGCCTCACCGCCAGAGAGCGTCGGTGCGGGTTGTCCGAGTTTAATGTAATCGAGCCCGACATCGTGGAGTAGTTTTAACCCCCTTGCGATCCTTGGTATATCGGCGAAGTGGACGAGTGCGGTATCAATATCCATTTCGAGAACTTCAGAGATATCTTTGCCTTTATATTTAATCGCGAGCGTTTCGGTGTTAAACCGTTTCCCGTTGCACACCTCACACTCCACCCAGACATCAGAGAGGAGTCCCATATCGACCTTTTTCGCGCCGTTTCCGCTGCAGGCTTCACATCTACCGGCGGCAACATTGAAGCTGAACCGTCCGGGTTTATAGCCTCGTAATTTGGCATCGGGCAAACTGGCGTAGAGTGCGCGAATCCCATCAAACACCTTTGTATAAGTTGCAGCGTTGGAACGCGGTGTTCGTCCGATAGGTGCCATGTTGATATTGATAATCTTGTCAATAACATCGGAGATAGGCACGTCTTTTTCTTTGATGATCCCGCGAATGTCGTCATAGTCGCCGGGTACAGTCTTCGCCTTCATGAGGTCGCGGGCGAGTGCATTGTAGAGAATATCGTGAATTAAGGAACTTTTTCCGGAGCCACTGACACCGGTTACGCAGCAGAGCGTACCGATCGGTATTTTGGGGCTGATCTCTTTAAGATTGTTTTGACGGGCGTTGCGGATCTGTATCCATCTATCCGTTGCCGGTCGGCGCGATTCTGGCTGGATAATCACCTTATCGCCGCGGAGGTATTGGGCGGTGAGCGTATTGCTCTCTTTAATGAATTGCGCTGGTGTTCCAATGTCTGTTATCTTTCCGCCTTTGATGCCCGCGCCGGGCCCGAAATCGACGATCCAGTCGGCGACCAACATCGTGGCTTCATCGTGTTCAACAACGATAACGGTGTTGCCTTGGTTGCGTAGGTTGAGGAGGGTATTAAGCAGTCCCGCGTGATCGCGTGGATGTAGACCGATGCTCGGTTCATCAAGCACGTAAGTGACATCGCGCAGCCCTGCGCCTACCTGACTGGCGAGGCGGATGCGTTGCGCTTCACCGCCGGAAAGTGTCGGGGCGGGCCGCGCGAGCGTCAGGTATCCCAAACCGACATCCATAAGAAATCCGAGCCGTCCGCGAATTTCCTTTAGGAGTACCTGCGCGATAAACGCCTCGCGTTCTGGAAGTTCCAACGCAGTGAAGAATTGCGTTGCCTCCTGAATAGACTTTTCAAGGATATCGGTTATCGGTGTATCCCCTATTGTTATGGCTTTGATCCACGCGTTAAGGCGGGTACCCTCACAGACTCTACACGGCATTTTGACGAAGTAATCGGGAAAGTCGTCTTCATCGTCATCTTCAAAGTCGTACTTCTGTTCTTCAGCGGGGATAATACCGTGAAAGTGGACGCGATAGCGTCGGCGTTGTTTTCGTTTTTTGTGTGTACTTTTACCAGGGGTAGTGATCGTGAGGACAGCGTCGCCGGTGCCGTAGAGGATAGCGTGCTGCTGTTCTGACGTGAGTTCGTTCCAAGGGGTCTTAATGTCAAAGCCGAGGTGTTTCGCGAGTGCTTGGGCGATCACTTTTTCTGTCGCTCGCTTTTGCGTATTGAGAGGTCCCCATACGCTTATAGCGCCCTTCATTATAGAAAGGGTATCATCGAGGATAATCAACTGGGGTAAGATTCCCATTTGCACGCCGAGCCCTCTACAGTTTTCGCACATACCGTCGGGATTATTGAAGGAGAAGTGGCGGGGTTCCGGTTGCGCAAAACTAATCCGACAGTGCGAACAGGTGTAGTCTTTACTAAAAAGCAGGTCGTCTTCTTCCGACAAAAATGGGGAGGCTTCACCTTCAGTCGGAATAACTTGTACGAGCATGCTCCCTTCACCGCGCGTGAGTGCTGTGTTCACGGCTTCGGTGACGCGCGGTTCGATTCCTTCTTTGATGATGATCCGATCGATAACGAGATCGATATTATGGCGTTGATTGCGGCTGAGGGCGAAGCCGGGGCGGATTTCGTGTATTTCGCCATCAACGCGTAATCTTGCAAAGCCTGCACTCCGTAGGTCCTCAATTTCTTTTTCATGTGCCCCGCGAGAACCTCTCGCGATCGGTGCTAAGAGGATGAGCCTTGTGCGTTCCGGGTAGTCGAGCAAGGTGTTGACGATGTCTGCAGCGGTTTGGGAGCCGACTTCTCGTCCGCAGTTGGGACAGTGGAATTGGCCGACACGTGCATAGAGCACACGCAGATAGTCGTAGATCTCCGTCACGGTGGCGACTGTGGAGCGCGGGTTATGTCCTGTTGACCCCTGACTGATAGCGATAGACGGGGATAATCCGACGATCTCATCTACATCCGGTTTTCCGAGTTGCCCCAAAAATTGCCGGGCGTACGCCGATAGGGATTCGATGTATCGCCGTTGTCCCTCAGCATAGACAGTATCAATCGCCAGTGAAGATTTACCGGAACCGCTAACGCCGGTGAAGACGATCAGTTTATCTTTTGGCAATTGGATATCAATATTTCTTAAGTTGTGTTCTCGCGCACCTTGTACGTGGATTGCCTCTTCTGTCATGGTCATCAGATTTCCTGTTTGTTGTGCCTGTTAAGTTACTGTGGAGGCTGACTCAGAATCATTAGCATGATTACATGTCCGCAAAGCCTCCGAGTTCTTTGAGTTTACGGGCATCTCTGCGCCAATCGGCTTTAACTGTTACATACAGTTCTAAAAAGACGCGTGTGTCTAAGAATTTTTCGATATCAATGCGTGCGAGTTCGCCGACCCTTTTAATTAATTTGCCACCTTTGCCGATAATAATTTGCTTCTGCGTCTGCCGCTCCGCGTAGACGATGGCGCGGATATAGAGGATTTCGCCTGATTTGTTCGTCTGGCGTTTTTCAAATTCTTCAACGACAACAGCGGAGGCGTAAGGGATCTCGCGTTGCGTCATGAGCATGATTTTCTCTCGGACGGTCTCGGCGATGAAAAACCGTTCGGGGAGATCGCTGAGTTGATCTTCTGGGAAATAGCGCGGTCCCAGTGGTAGATAGGTTTCAATCTGCTCAAGAAGCACTGGAATACCATCGGTCGTTAAGGCAGAAATCGGGATGATATGTGCAAATTCAAATTTTTGGCTATAGTCCTCAAAAATAGGGAGCAGTGCCCGTTTCTCGATGACATCTACTTTATTGAGAACAAGAATTGTTGTCGTTTTTACGCGCTTGAGACGTTTTAGGATTGTATCTTCAATATCTGAATTTTGGCGCGTGACATCGACAACGAAAAGTACGACATCGGCATCCCCTAAGGCACCGTAGGCGGTTTTGACCATCTCGGTCTGTAAGCGATATTTAGGGTTCATCAGCCCGGGGGTATCGACAAAAATGATTTGATGGGTGTCTGTGGTGAGAATCCCACGAATCTGATTCCGGGTTGTTTGCGGTTTCGGGGTGACGATAGCTAATTTTTGACCCAAGATGGCATTAAGCAACGTCGATTTCCCAACATTAGGAGCACCGATGATAGTAACGTAACCAGATTTGAAGTTTTGAATGTCGTCCATAATTTTTGAAAATAGAGAGAGTTGTGATACCCTTCAAAGTAGAGAATGCGGAATAGTATAAGGTTTCTAATGCAAGCTGTCTGTTTGTAGAATTTTTTTAGGATTCATAACGTCTTCCATATCGCGACTATAACCGCTTTATTATAATAGCACAGACGAATGGTTAATTCAAATTAAAATTCACTGAAAACTTGCTTAATCAATTAAGCGTTCTGTTCTTCAATTTGATGCAACGCTTCGCTAATGTAGCGGCGGATCCATTCGCTTTCGGTGGTTTCTGCGAGGGCATTGAGCGCAGCAATGGCTTGTGGGTTCCCAATTCTGCCTAAGGCGACAACCGCAGCGGAGCAGACGGCTCTGTCACTATCGGTTATCGTGCTTATGAGTGCTTCTATGACTTGGATAGGTGGTATTGAGAACCGTTCCTCACTCAGCCCTAATTCTCCGAGGGCAACGACAGCGGCACAGCGCATGTCGGGGTCTTCATCTTGCAGGAACGGGATGAGGACCTCAATGGCACGGGCATCACGGATCTTACCGAGTGAGGAGATGGCGAAGCGGCGGACGGTTGAATTATTATCGGTTAAGGCATTGATGAGCGGCGCGACAGCATGCACGTCGCCAACACCGCCTAACCCTTCAGCGGCGTAGGCACGCATTTCTGCAGACTCCGACCGTAGTTTACGCAATAACACGTGCGTCGGGATATACCGCCAATTCCGAACGGGCCCGTCTCGGTGTGAAATCCAGTTGATGAACTTACGGGCTTTTTGTTGTAGGGACAAGCTTGAACCAGCATCTACGGTTTCGCGGGTCATCGTGCCACCTCGCTTGCTATTTTGTAGGCTAAACAACGAAAATTATAGCATATATCACGGTAGGTCGCAAATTGTTTTTACAATGCCCTTTACACGTGTTCTGGAAGCTGCTCAAAATATCTCCAGAAGCGTGGGGTCGTTTTGTGCACCTAAAGATCCTCAAGATTTTTAAGTGTTCCCCTTTCCTCCGCTTCAAGTGCCTCGGTAATTAAAAAATCCAGTTTACCGGCGTTTGAATCCTCTTCAATTTGCCGATCCCATTCGTCTTTATCTAATTCATGGAGCCATTGTTTCAATTGTTGATAATCGGTTTCAGAGAGTGCCAGAATCTCTTCTTGGATTTTTGTAATGCTTGCCACTGTTTTTCTCCTTTGTCGTGAGGCTGTCGCGCTGATATAAATTAAAAGCGTAAAATAATTATACCATAGAGTGTACCTGAATGGCAATTTTTCTCTGAATCAGGCATGTATCAAGAGTCGTGTTAGGAACCACAACAGCGTGCCAAATAAATTCATGCGAAATTAGAGACTGATGCCTAATTCCTTTGCAATGGTATAAACATCTTTATCACCCCTGCCCGAAAGGCATACGACGATGACTTTCTCTTTACCGAGTTTCGGTGCGAGTTCTCGCAGATAAGCGATGGCGTGTGCGGATTCTAATGCGGGGATGATACCCTCTGTCTCTGATAACAACTGGAATCCTTCCACTGCTTCAGTATCCGTGATTGGAACGTATTCGGCTCTACCCGTTTCACGGTAATAACTGTGTTCGGGTCCGACACCGGGGTAATCTAACCCTGCAGAGATGGAGTGTGCTGGCGTTATCTGACCGTCGTCTTCTTGCAATAGATAGCATTTTGCACCGTGAAAGACACCGACGCTGCCGGCAGTAAGCGGCGCGGCGTGTCGTCCACTCCGAATGCTCTCACCGGCGGCTTCTACGCCGATCATTCGGACGGATGCATCGGCATAGAACGGGTAGAACATACCGAGCGAATTGCTGCCTCCGCCGACACAAGCGACGACACAATCTGGCAACGCGCCTTCTTGTGCTAAGATTTGCGCTCTCGCTTCGTCGCCGATGACGGCTTGGAAGTCTCGGACGATCATTGGGTAAGGGTGTGCGCCGACAACCGAGCCGAGAAGTAGGTAGGTGGTACGCACGTTCGTGACCCAGTCGCGGAAACAGGCGTTGATCGCATCTTTGAGCGTACGAGAACCGGAATCAACAGGCACAACTTTTGTTCCCATCAACTGCATCCGAAAGACGTTGAGTGCCTGCCGTTCTATATCTTCCTCACCCATATAGACTTCGCATTCCATATCAAATTTTGCGGCGACAGTGGCTGTTGCAACGCCGTGTTGCCCGGCGCCGGTCTCGGCGATGATGCGTTTTTTGCCCATCCACCGCGCGAGAAGGATTTGTCCGATGGCACTGTTGATTTTATGTGCGCCTGTGTGGTTAAGGTCTTCCCGTTTGAGATATATCTTTGCGCCGCCAAGGGTTTCCGTCAGACGCTCGGCATAATAGAGCGGGTTGGGTCGCCCGACATATTCGCGGAGGTAATACCGGAATTCTTCTTGGAAATCGGCGTTATCTTTAAGGGCGGTGTATGCGTCTTCAAGTTCTAAAAGCGCGGGCATTAGGGTTTCAGGGACGTATCTGCCCCCGAATTGTCCGAAATGTCCTGTCGCGTCAGGGAGTTGTTGCATTTTTTAATTATTCCTTTGGGTTCGGTGGATTGCGTAAATGTTGATGTTTACCAAAAACCCGCTCGTAATGAAATTATGCCTTAAATGGCATAATTTGTCTTTGCTTTACATTTGGAGAGCGGCCCAGGGGCCATAGTTTAAAAATTTGCACGGAGGTTTGGTTGTTCCAAAACCGATGGGTTAACAACGGATTCCGGTAGCTGCCCTGTGAGTACTTGTGCTACACATCTGGCAGCGGTAACCTCCAGTTCAAGGATCGCGTCTTCTGAGACAAATGCGGCGTGCGGTGTAACGACAACATTATTAAGTTTTAGCAGTTCTTCGTTTGGGTTAGGCGGCTCTGTTTCCAAGACATCCAGCCCTGCACCCGCAATTTCACCATAACAAAGTGCGGTGGTGAGTGCAGCGGTGTCGACGATGCCGCCGCGCGCCGTGTTAATTAAAAACGCTGTCGGTTTCATCGCACGGAATTCTGCATCGCTAAACAGGTGTTCTGTTTCCTTCGTTAGCGGTGCATGAATTGTGATGAAGTCAGATGTTGCGAGAAGTTCCGAAAATGTGACCTTCTCTGCTCCAGCCGCTTGAATTTGCTTTGGATCCGTGCGTGGGGAGCAGACGTTGATTGACAATCCAAACGCTTTCGCTTTTGGGATAATCGCTTGTCCGATCCGCCCGAACCCAACGATGCCGAGCGTTTTGCCTCGGATCCTGTGCATCTCGGGTCCGATGTTCTGGTCCCATACGCCGCTCTTAACAGCCCAATCGAAGCGTGAAATTTTTCTTGCACACGCGAGGAGCAGTCCCATCGCGTGGTCAGAAACTTCGTTGATACAGTAAGCGGGGACATTAGTGACAATGATGCCTCGCTCGGTGGCGGCTTCCACATCAATATTGTCGAGTCCGATGCCGTAGCGTGCGATAATCTGACATTGTTTAGCAGCAGCGATAACCGGTTCTCGGACTGGGTTCCAACAGGTGAGGATACCGTCCATCATCGGTGCAAGCGTTTGAAGTTCCGGTTCGTCGCCAGTTTCGGCTGCGATGAGTTCTGCTCCAATTTCAGCAAGGACCTGTCGTTCAGGCTCAATAGAGGCCCAGGCGTAATCGGTGATGAGAATTTTCCAGTTGTTTTGCATATTTCTATTTTGAAAACGCGCCTATAAAAAGATTTTACCAGGGTTCATTAAGTTGAGTGGATCCAAGGCGTGTTTGATGGCGCGCATCAGGTCTACTGCCTCCCCGTGTTCTTTCTCTAATGCCTTCCGTTTACCGATGCCGACACCGTGTTCGCCGGTACAGGTGCCGTCCATCTCTAAGGCGATGTCTACAATCTGATGACTGAGTTGCTGCGCTTCTGCTAATTCGTCCTTATTGTTGGGTTCAAGCGGGAAAACGACGTGAAAATTGCCGTCGCCGACGTGTCCGAGGATTGATGGAACAAGATTTGATTTAGCAAGCAGTGTTTTCGTTTTTGCGATACATTCAGCGAGTTGAGAGATCGGGACACAGACATCGGTGACATAACCGACGGAACGCGGACGACGGTTCAGCGCGGCGTAGTAGCTATCGTATCGGGCTTGCCAGAGCCGTTTGCGATCGTTTTCATCTGTTGCCCATCGGAAATCGCCACTGCCGTGCGCTGCTGCGATCTTACCGGCAATCTCGGAACTCTCGGCGACGGTGCGTTCGGAGCCGTGGAATTCAAAGAAGAGCGTCGGGGCGACTTCATAGTCTAATCCTGCATGTTTGTTGACGGCATCCATCTGCAGTTCGTCCAGCAGTTCGATGCGGGCGATGTTGATGCCTGTATCCATCATTTTGATAACAGTATCTACGGCGGCGGCGACCGTCGGAAAAGCACAAACCGCTGCGGCGACGGCTTCTGGCAACCTTGTCAATTTGAGTGTGATTTCGGTGATGATTCCCAGTGTGCCTTCTGAGCCGATAAAGAGACGGGTCAGGTCGTAGCCTGCGGCGGATTTTCTGGCTCTGCTTCCCGTATGGACGATAGAACCGTCAGCGGTAATGACGGTTAAGCCGAGGACGTTATCGAGCATTGTGCCGTATCGGACTGCGCTCGTACCGGATGCGCGGGTCGCGACCATCCCACCGAGTGATGCATCTGCACCCGGATCGACAGGAAAATGGAGTTGTGTTCCAAGGTCCATAAGATGGCCGTTTAATTGGAACCGCGTTACGCCTGCTTGGACGGTAGCATCTCTGTCGTCTTGACTGACACGGAGAACGCTGCTCATGTTATTTAGTGCAATGCAGAGCGCGCCTTCGGTTGCGACGACTGCGCCTTCAACGCCAGTGCCGGTGCCATAAGGGACGATCGGTATTTTGTGTTTCGCACAGATTTTGAGAATCTCAGAAACTTCGGCGTTGGTTTTAGGGAAAGCGACGGCATCAGGGAGCGCGCCTTGATGGTATGAGGCATCGCGTGCGTGTGCGTCTCGGACGGTGTCGTCTGTGCTGAAGCGTTTTCCGAGGAGGGCGCGGAGTTCTTTATGCGGGTGTTTTAAGTTGTGTTGGTTCATACTATCGGTATTTTAGCATAATTTGGGGGTGATGACAAGATAAAAGAATAGGTCACTTACCCCCATTTTTTTTTGAGGGTAGTCTGTCGTTGATATTGTTAGGT
>VYCT01000220.1:0-7669 GCA_009843785.1 Candidatus Poribacteria bacterium
AGTAGGGCAATTCTGCGGTGTACTCACCCAAATGCGAAGTGCATTATTGCCCGTTCTGAGCCGATAGATGTCCTAATTCCGCTTTTGCTATTTTTTTATTTAATCATATGCTAAAATAATTCAACTTGTTAACGCCGATATATGCTTTATCGCCGACTACTGACAGCCGACAGCCATTATGAAATGCTCTAACATTTTGCCAGTAGGCATCTTACTTCTAATGATAATCTGCGCCGAGTTCGCGCTGATTAAAGCACAGGATCCGCCTTTAGCGGATATCCGTTCACATATCACGCCCGGTGAACTCCTCATCCGTTTGACACCAGAGGCAGCAACAGACCTTGAGCAGTTGCATGCAAATGCACCCATCTCTATTCTGCACGCAAAACACAATGTCGAATCGCTGCATCTACTATTTCCATATCTCGCGCGGCCATCGCTCAATCCGAATCTAAAGCGTATCTACCTGTTACGGTTTGCGCCTGACGCACCCCTTGAAGCACTCAAAGCAGCATATCAACAGAACCCCCTCGTTGAGGCAGTCGAATATAACTACCTCCGTCCGACACTTGCAGACCCAGTCGTTCCAAATGACCCGAAATATCCTGAACAATGGAGTCTGCCACTGATGAAATTACCGCAGGCCTGGGCAGTCGAAAAAGGGAACCGGAGTGTTGTGATTGCTATCATCGATTCCGGCATCGATTATAAACACGATGATTTGGCACCCAAAGCCTGGAGAAACCCACGCGAAATCCCAGAAAATGGGCTCGACGACGATGGCAACGGCTACATTGATGATGTCTATGGGTGGGATTTTACCGATGCCCCCAATATACAAGCTGAGGGCGATTATCTTGAAGGGGATAACGAACCTATTGATGAAAGCGGGCACGGCACACATGTCGCTGGCATTGCGGGTGCCATGCCAGATAACGGGATCGGAATCGCTGGTGTCGCATGGGAGTGTCCACTCATGGCGATACGCGCAGGGCTCTCGCTCGGCGGGAGTTCGCGCATGCAGGATGATGACTCTGCATCGGCGATCGTCTACGCAGCCGACAACGGCGCAAGTGTCATTAACATGAGTTGGGGCAGCGAGCGCCGTTCTTTCGTTATTCAGGATGCAATTGATTACGCTTATGAATATGGTGCTGTATTAGTCGCTGCTGCCGGCAATTCTCAGAAGGCTGCTGCAATTTTCCCCGCCGCTTACCGGAAAGTCATCGCTGTCGCATCTACCGAGCAGAATCAGCAGCGGTTTTATCAATCCAATTTCGGTGCCTCCATAGATATTGGAGCCCCCGGAAACGTGATTCTCAGCACACAGATTGATAACCGGTACCGACTTCTCACTGGCACCTCTATGGCATCCCCACACGTCGCGGGTGTCGCGGCACTGATCCTCGCAAAACGACCCGCACTCACACATGAAGAGGTTCGACACATACTCATTAACACCGCCGACCCCGTCCACCGAGAGGATAGTGATGAATTAGACGAAAAATTCGTCGGGGCTGGCACTGTTAATGCTGAACGCGCACTCTTTGCAAGTGGCGCATTACAGGCACGCATCCTCGCACCTGAAACCAATAGCGGCGGCGCAGATTCAATTACCTTTGTCGGCGACACAGGCGGCTATAAATTTCAATCCTGGCAGCTGAGTTATGGCGAATCTACAGTCCCCACTGAATTTACGCCTTTCACGCAACCCGCAGCAACACAAAAAATCGGGGAAACGCTGGCTGTTTGGGATACGACAACCGTCCCAGAGGGTATCTACACTGTCCGATTAACCGTAACCGCCACGGACGGACACCAAACACACGATCAGGTCGTCTTGAGCGTAGACCGGACACCCCCTCAAGTTATCGCCCTGACTGCAACCGAAACGCTTTATGGTGACCGGAGCCTTACACTTTTCACTTGGGCAACGGATGATGTCACGCGGAATACGCTCTATTACCGACGCGAGGGGAGTCTCGCACCCTTTGCACCTTTTAGCACAACAGATCTCGGCGTAGAGCATTCCCTTTCCTTAGGGTTTGATACCGGAACCTTCCAATTTTTCGTTGAGTCGGAGAATACAACGAACCTTAAGACGAGAGAGGACAACAACGGCGCGTTTTATGCGATTGATGTCGTTGGTGGACATATCTCTCCGAGTGGGTTCACTGAAAAATTCCTTGATATTCCGCCACTTCATATCGCAAGTGTAACTGCTGACTTTGACACGGATGGTCAACCTGAAATCGTCGGAAGCCCGTTGGCATCAGATACTGGCGACACCGTAGGGGCTGGGTTACCCAGCCCTCATGCTATCCTCGTAATCTATGAACGCCTGCCAAGCGGTAAATATGAATTAGTGCATACCCTTGAGAGTGTCGAAAATCTCTCCAATCTGGAAGGGGTCATCACATGGGCAGTAGATGACACGGATGGCGACGGGCGGCTCGAAGTACTTGCGACGGATGATGAGCGGACTTTTCTCATTGAAAGTGGCACGCCTCGAGGATACCCACACCAAATTATTTGGGAGACACCGTTTCTTTCGGGTGGCACTATCACCGATCTCGATCGAGATGGACAGAAGGAGATCCTCGGCGCGGATAACAACAATGATCGACTCCTCATCTTTGAGTACGACAATGCCACGAACACAATTGTCGAAAAAGCAGCGTTAGTCAATGAAACCCTCGGCTCTAACGTATTCGCACAACGTTTCGCTATTGACGATTTTGATGGTGATGGAAATACGGAGCTGGTGGCAGGCGATAGTGAAGGCGATCTTTTCATTTATGAAGCCGCCGCCACCAATACCTTCCCGCTTGAATGGCAAACGCAACTCCCACTGAAAAATATTACCCAGTTTGCTTCAGGCGATCTCACCGGAGATGGCAGCCCGGAGTTTGTCGTCGGTGGTTTACTCTCGCTACCCGATAACCCTTCAGGCCCCTTGCTCTGGAAGTTTTTCGTCTTTACGCATACACCCCACGGCTACGCACTACTGACAGAAGGGGAACGAGAGGCAACGCTCGCAATCGCCCCGCACCGCCGGAATGCTAACAGTCTTGCTATCGTAGATTTAGATCGTGATGGCTCTAATAACCTGATCATTGCAACCTATCCGAACCTCTATGTGACACAATGGGATGGCACTGCCTTGAGGGCATTGTGGCACCGGAGAGTGGAGAAAACGCCGATGCTCTTCACGGCTGAGCTCAATCAAAATGGGTTTAACGAATTTTACCTTAACCTTGAGGACGGAATTTATCGCTTTGAGTCTGTTTTCGCAACAGATCCGGATGGCATTCATAAGTTCATACCTTGGAATGTTGAGGCGAAACCCTTGACAGAGAAAGCAGTACAGGTGACATGGAATGCTCAGCAAGAAAATGAAACGAACACCCAACCTTCCAACCTTCCAGCCTTCCAGTCTTTTACAGTCTATCGGGCGGAAGGCGAAAAGGAAGAAGCACCAGCGGATGATGCCTTTGAGAAAATTAGGGAAAACCTAACCGTTACAAGATTCTTGGATAGACGCGTGACAACAAATAATACCTACTGGTATGTTATCACTACAAAGGATACCAATGGAACCGAAACCCCGCGCACTGAACCTGTTGCTGCCACACCGAGAGAGCCACCCCAATTAATTCGTGCTGCCTATCACCAACCCGGCGGAGATACGCAGACAGCACAACTTGAATTTCAGGCTGACGCACCTAATGGGGTTTCTCGGAAAATGTCCATATCCGAAAACGTCTGGGTCATTGTTACATTTGACCGACGAATGAACCTCGGCATTGCCGACGAGAGCCGGTATGTCCTGCGGAAAGTAAAACGGATTGACGGCGTAAATCCTGTGTCTGCTATCCGCGACCGGATGGGAAGGCGTGCCCTTTTAGCGTTTGATACAGAGCGTCTGCTTCAGCACTTTGGGCAACCCCTGACCACAACAGACCAGTATGAAATTTCCGTTTCCAACGTCTCTGATATTGATGAAAATGCTATTCGTGGCGCGACGCGCCCGCTTGAAATACCGAGCAGTATTCGCGAAACAGCCGTATCGGATTTGACACAAGCCCGCGTCTATCCGAATCCGGTGCGACCCAACGTCGCTGATAAAGGCGTGATTACTTTCGACAGGATACCTATTGGCACACGCATCCAACTCTTTACTGCAAAAGGCGAATTGCTCGAAACATTAGACGTAACCGAGCAGGATCACAACGAAAAGAAGTGGTGGCTGACAAGTCATAACACCGCAGATGTATCCACCGGCATCTATATCTACGTCCTTGAATTTAATACTCAGAAAAAAATAGGGAAAATAGCTGTAATTAGGTAGTTGTCAGTTATCGGTTGTCAGTTATCGGTTAAGAGGTTTATCGTGGCGATTACCAATTCTGTCACTGCCGCAATGTATTAACCGAAAACCGAACGGGCGCAGCCCGTACCGACAACCATTTAGGAGTGAACATGCAGAGTTTCAAGAAGTTACAGGTGTGGGAAAAATCTCATGATTTAACGTTGAAGATATATGGAGTAACCTCCCACTTCCCTCGTGAAGAAATATATGGATTGACAAGCCAAATTCGCCGGGCGTGTGCGTCTATACCGACAAACATCGCTGAAGGTTGTGGGAGGGAAAGCTCTGCTGACTTCGCGCGTTTCCTTCAGATAGCAATGGGATCCGCAAGTGAAACTGAGTATCTTATTCTTCTGGCTCACGATCTCAAATACCTCACTATAGATCAATATGCTGAGTTAATGGATACAACTATTCGCGTGAAAAAAATGTTAACCGCTTTAGTAAAAAATGTTAGGATGAATAGTAGACCTGCACCGACAACCGACAACCGATAACCGACAACCAACTGATGAACGATTTTATTCTCATCGCAAACCCAATCTCCGGCAAGGGACATGCAAAAAATGTTGCTGAACAGGGCTACGCTGCCCTTACCGAATCTGGAAAGCAGGGGCAATTGATATTAACTTCAGCATCTGGCGATGCGAAACGTTTCGCACAAGAAGCCGTTGCTGATGGCACGCGATACGTAATTGCCTGCGGCGGTGATGGCACCCTCCACGAAGTCGTCAACGGCATCGCGATGGCTCCGGATGTAACCTTGGGTGTGCTCCCGTGTGGGCGCGGCAACGATTTTGCCGCAGCGGTTGGTATTCCACTGAAACCTGAAGCCGCAATTGCAACCCTCTTATCTGGCACCCCGATCCGTGTAGATTTGGGACGTTGCTATCAGAATAGTCCTCAGTTAATAGTTAACAGTCATCAGTTAAAGAGGGATTTGTTAAACGAAAATCCGTTACCGACAACTGACAACCGACAACCGACAACTATCTCCTCTGATAACCGACAACCGACAACCGACAACTACTTTACCACCATTGCGACCTGCGGTTACGATACGGAAGTCAGCCGTCGCGCTGCCAAAGGCACACCCCTATTTGCTGGGACTGCCTCCTATGCTTATGCAGCCGTAGAGACGCTGTTCTACTACGATCCCCCAGCTGTCTGTCTTGAAGGTGATTTTGGCACTTATGAGGGACCCCTCCTCCTCGCCGCTACCGGCATCACAAGCCGCTACGGCGGCGGGTTTCAGATTGTCCCGAACGCACGCATTGACGATGGACTTTTCGATGTCTGTATCGTCCGACCCGTTTCCTCTTTGACAGTACTCCGACTCTTAGTAACGCTTTTCTGGGGCGGCCATGTCGGACACCCAGCCGTATCCATGCACCAGACCCGCACCTTAAAAATTGAAACCGACCCACCGATACTGCTCTATGCCGATGGCGAACCGATGTGCGAAACACCCGCCACAATTGAAATCATCAAGGATGGATTAACTGTGATGACACCGCGTGGCATGTAAGATGACGAGATCACGGCTACTGAAGCGTAATATGGGCATCTGTTGATGGGCGTGCTTGAAGCACAGGAATAACGTAGCTGCGGATCCTGACTCCTTCTAACACCTCGGTCTCTACCTGATGCTCGGGATCCATGCGATGGTCAAACACAACATAGTAGCCTTCAGCAGCACCTTCCAACTTAAGATATGCGGACAGCTGCTTTTTGCCGGCTTGATAGCGGCTGTTGCCCTCCCAGATCTTGGTTTCGACGATATATTTTCGACTGTTGTGAAGGATGAGCAGATCTATCCGCCCACGACCACTTTGCACTTCAAGATACATGGCGCCGCACACGATGCGGACGAATTGGTCCAGGTACGTAAAAAGGAGATACTGCCCGACAAATTCTTGTGGCGTATCTGGTACCTGTAAGATCCTAAATCCCACGCGTGCGATGAAATCAGCGAACTGATCAAGGAGTGCTCCCATTTCAAGGTGCCCATCAGGGGTCAAATAATCAATAAAGTCTGTGTCAATATCTTCCGGGAAGTAGTCGCCCTCAAGCCCGTTCAATAGCGGTTTAAAAGCCTGCAGGATACAATGCTGATAAATCGGGTTGACAATCTCACAGGGACCGTCTTCACCTTTTGCAATGATGCCATAGGTGGTGAGTTCACTGATGATGTCGTTTCGCAGCGTAAACGGTACACCTCTATCATAGGAAACGATTTTCATTAAAAGGGTTTCAAAGCGCGAGTCTCTGCGAATATTCGTGAGCAGATGCACGATGTTGACGTTATCTTCCTCAAGGAGTTGAGTGTGTGCTTTGACGAAGTGCGTATCGGCAATCGTCTCGGTTTTTGGAATGTCGAGTTCCTCTGTGAGTATCTGCGCTAATCGGTTGACGAGAAAGGGTTGCCCAGCAGTCTGTTTATGAAGTGCTTCGATGACTTCCGGCGCGAAGGATTGTCCGACCTCATCGGTATATTGTGCAAGGAGTTCTCGTACGTGTTCACGTGTGAAATTCAGTAATTTGAACTCGTCTTGTATATTGAAAGGTGAAATAGAACGATCGTAGTTGAGTTGTGTGATGCTCTTGACTCCAACGATGCCGACGCTGTGTGGACAGCGAACCTTCCCGGAAAGATAGATATAGCGAAGCGAGTGCCGAAAACCACTAACGACGGTTTGTGGGACCCCATCAAACTCGTCGATGATGAGACAGACTTTTTGATCTGCCAGAAACCGCCCCAGTTGCTCAAAAAACCTTCGCATCGAAACAGGGTCCGTCATCTCGGTACTATCCAAAAACTGACTTAAAGCCACAGTTGGCGCAGTGCCGCGGCTCTGAAACGTCTCCTCAATTTTTTGGCGAAGATCTTGGCGGAGGTAACCGTAGAAAGCAGAAGGTGTTAAGTCCGCATACGTCTCAAAATTCAGTTGGATTGGAAAATAGGCGCGCGGCTCCCGAGCAAGTGTATCCAGTGCGCGTTGGAAGAAAGTGGTTTTCCCGGTTTGACGCGGCGCGAAAAGGACGATGTATCGCCCTTTTTTCACGCGATCAATGAAGTCAGCGAGCTCTTCCGTACGAGCGACAACGTAGTTCGACTCAGGATACACGGGGCCGCGGGTCTCAAAATATCTCATTTTTTTCTCAGCTCCGTTAGCATTCAAATCGTCAATATCGGTATTATATCGGATACCGGGGTGAAAGTCAATCCTTGATTCCACCCACACAGATCTTCGCACAGAATCGCGCGAAATTACATCAAAAATCGCAGCTGTGCAC
>VYCT01000220.1:7679-12143 GCA_009843785.1 Candidatus Poribacteria bacterium
ATATCGTTTTTCGCAAAAAAAGATAAAATTCGCCCCGAATTGTGCTTTTTTTGAAATTTTAACTTGACAAAAATTTTATCAGGGTATATAATCAACCCATTAATTCAATAGCAAATATGTCTCGCGTCAGCTCGATTTTTCCGCCACTATTGATGCAAAAGGTTATGAGAACATGAACGGACAGCACAATGTAAACATGTCAAATTGTAAGGTGTCAAGCCAAGTGGTAAACATTTCGAGGACTGCTGGCGGCAATATTTGCGACCGCGCCCTTTTTGGCACGTCGCTGTTTCGCGCTATATACGCAAGGTTCATCTACCCGCCCCCCCCCATCAACTTTTCAAACGTTAAGTATGTTCGCGCTACTAGGAGCACGGTTTCATGCTTTGCTCCGAGTACTTCTCACGAGTTTCCAACGCTTCGTAGATTTTTTAGGGCGCGCGTTCTGGAAAGTCTGCAGTTCCTCGCGTGTGTTGATTCACTCGTTCCTTTTCATTCTTGCACTGTTCACCTTTGCAGCCAACCCTGTCGAAGCACTCACAATTCTCTATTCCGGTGAAGAACACGGGCAACTCGGCTTACACGGCTGCGGTACAGAACAAGTGGGCGGCTTAGCACATAGGCAAACACTTATTGATGACCTCTGCAGAAAACACGGGACAGTGTTGAACCTGCATACAGGAAACCTCATTGACGCATCGGACCCGAATGCCGAATGGATTTACCAGATAGGTCTCTCCGCACTCGCTGCGATGACGGTAGATGTCCTATGCCTGGGACCCAACGAATTATCCCTTCCACTGGAAACAGTCGCTGCATTTCACGCGGATTATCCAGAAGTCGGAGTTGTTTGCGCGAATGTTGCTACTGGTATAGAAACTCGCTATGTGATTCGTTCCGTTGCTTCAACGAATGTGGCAGTCGTCGGTTTGGTATCCGAAAACTATGCACCGGAGCTCCCAACAGTTGCGTTGATACCTCCACAAAACGCCTTGGCGGCACTGGAAACAGAACTGGTTAACCAAAGCACTATTGTTGTCGTTGTATTTCACGGCACACAAGTGGAGGCACACGCGTTAGCAAAAACTGTGCCGTGGATAGACGTTCTGATTGTGGTTTCCGATAACGAACAAAAGGACCTGTCGGTGTCTCGTAAAGTCGTTACCTTGGTCGGAGAGACCGCAATCGTCACAAATGAAGCAGAGGGTGCCGCTGTCGGTGTGTTAGAGATGAAACACGATGCAGGTTCGCAAGGTTATATTTTCACAAACGATCATCATGCTGTCACTGAAAAGATAACACCAGACACGGACCTCGCACGTCTATTGGAAGCATATCAGACATTGACAGGCGGGACGGAGACAGTATTTGAGACAGATGGATCGGACATTCCTAACAACGCCATTCATATTGTCTATTTTCACAAACAAGGCTGCCAAAAATGTGCCCGTGCCGTGAAAATACTCAAAAAGTCAAAAGAACGGTATCCGAACATCGCCGTCGACCAACACAATGCCAAAACAGAGCAAACGCTTTTGGAAGCAATGGGCAACCTTTATGAAGTGCCCGAAGCGAAACGGTTGACGACACCTGCTGTTTTCATCGGTGATACCGCGTTGATTGGTGAATTGGATGAACAACAGATTGAAAACGTCGTCCAACAATATCTCGCGACAGGCGTTTCATCACGATTAAAGGAAGCAGAAGCACAACTTGATACTGCCGAATCTGAAATTGTTAACCGCTTTCACGGGTTCGGTACGCTTGCAGTCGCGGGTGCGGGGTTGCTGGATGGTATCAACCCCTGCGCGTTTGCTACCATTGTATTCTTTATCTCTTACATGAATCTCGTCGGGCGCGGCAGGAAAGAGATGCTCATTGCGGGTGGTGCATTCGCACTCGCTGTGTTTGTGACGTATCTTTTGGTCGGACTCGGCACATTGTCGTTCATGACTTATCTCAACCAATTTTCTGGTGTTGCCAAATGTGTCTATCTGATCGCGGCTACTGCCACCTTTGCATTAGCAGGATTGAGTCTCTACGATGCAATCAAAGCGAAACAGGGAAAGACGAAAGACATTCTGTTGCAGCTGCCCCGTGCCTTGAAATTACAAATCCACAAGGTGATCCGAGAACGCACGCGCACCTCCGGTGTTATCGCCGGGGCATTGGTTATCGGATTCGTTATCTCAGCATTGGAGTTGGTATGTACCGGACAAGTTTACCTACCGACGCTGACATTCGTTGCGGGGCTTGAAGGCTTACGCGCGGGCGCGATGGCTTATCTGCTGTTGTATAACGTCATGTTCATTGTGCCGTTGCTTGTCGTATTTGGGTGTGTCTATTGGGGCACAACGAGCATGCAGCTCGGCGGTGTTTTACAGCGGCACCTCGTCTCCGTGAAAGTCGGGATAAGTGTCCTACTTTTCGGGCTTGGTACCTGGTTAATCTTAAGTATTTTTTGATATGGAGATTGAATATGAAACCGATTATCGTTTTTCTCTTGATAATGTTGGTGCCCGGATCTGCCGTAGGCGAACCGCCAAAAGGGATGGTACTGGTGCCTGCCGGAGAATTTACCATGGGAACAGATGACCCGCAAGCCCCTACCGATCAACGTCCGGCACACAAAGTCCACGTGGATGACTTCTATATGGATAAACATGAGGTTACGAACGCCCAATTTGAGGAATTCATCTTGGCAGATGGCTACAACAAACGGAAGTATTGGACGAAAGAAGGATGGGAGTTTATTCAAAAAAAGCGATTTTACTACAGTTATCCCGGTAAGATAACATACCGTATTGACAAACCGCTTGCATTCGGCGAAAATAGCGTCTCCACTGCTCCTGACCATCCGGTCATTGGTGTTAGTTGGTATGAAGCCGCTGCGTATGTGAAGTGGGCAGGGAAACGGCTGCCAACTGAAGCCGAATGGGAAAAGGCATCCAGGGGCACCGATGGGCGCGTTTATCCGTGGGGGAACGCGTTCGACTTTTCCAAAATTAACTACTTCCCACACCATCAGAAACTTTTGCATGTCGGCAGTTTTCCCACAGGTGCAAGTCCTTACGGCGTGATGGATATGGCAGGTAGCGTTGCCGAATGGTGCGCCAATGGCAAAGGTGAAAGCAAAACCCATCGGGGGGGTGGGTGGAACGCTACTAGACTGCAACTCCAATGCACTTCCCGAGAGGAAGCCGTGCCCACATATCGACACTATACCCTCGGTTTTCGGTGTGCAAAGGATGCAGACTAAAAGGAGTTTTGAAATGCGAAAATTAATTTTTGGCGGTATTGTCTTTGTGCTTGCAATGGTAGTGTGGAAACTTTATTTAGATTATGAGACAAGGCAGTTCATCCAAAATCTGCCTAAACTGCCCGAATCCGAATTGCAACAGTTGGACAGTATCCCCGGCACTGTGAAAACAACGCCCTTAACTACAGAACCTGATGACACCGAGGTGGAACTGCTGAATGACTTGGTATCTGATACCTCCGCAAGTGCAACCATGGAAATCGCAAGCACTACCGCCACTGACTTGATTTCTGAATTTGAGAATGGGTTTATTGAAGAGGGACCCGCACCTGATAACACCGGACTTTCACCTGAACTGAAAACGCTTTTTTCCGAATACTATCCACTTCATCAAGAATTGGTTGAAGTCTCCAAAGTACTCACCCCTATGCTTGAGAGGCACCGTTTAGGCAGCCGTAGGATAAGAGATATCCTTTTAAACGAATTGCCAGGCTCCACCGATGGTCCTGAACGACAGGCATTGCATGCTGAAATTGATGAAATACATGCATGGAAAAATAAAGTTAAACGGATAACCATGGAACTTCAGAACAAACGCGAGCAACTTTACGATGAAAGCTCAATTCTCTTTGCAAAATACGGTATTTCGTCTTGGCAAGAGTTTAATCGCATCCATGGAGATGCCTATAACGCTTGGAAATCTGAGCAATAACATCTTGACACGGAAACACCGAAAAACGGTGAATTCGTGAACCCGCCGGAGAAAGATTCCGGTACAACGTTCCAACGACGGTATGTATCGTCGATGGATATCCTTAACCTATTCCCAAAAAGGAGTTTGAAATGAAAACATTACTGTCCATTCTGACTCTTGTAGCCATAGCCGTGCTCTGTGCTACAGGTGCCTTTGTCACCCAAAGTCCAGACACCACCGAGAACCTCGTTGCCCTCAGCGATGCGGATCTATCGCAGCAGATAGGTGGAAAAGATAAGAGTGTAATAGAAAGGTTCTGGTCGGGTAGTATGGCCAGCTGCTCAAAGTATAGCTGCCCAAATGTTGTATACTATTACTATCCTGACGTGTACGCATGTGTGCAATGTAAACCCGGAGTAGACGATAACGAAATGGCATACGATGCGGTCAGTATACCTAGTAGTCTTTCAACTTTGAGTTTGAGGTCAGGTTCGTAGTAGTGCGATTTATC
>VYCT01000354.1 GCA_009843785.1 Candidatus Poribacteria bacterium
TACCAAAAGAACCTTGATAAACACTGCTTTACAGTAACTTTTGAGAAATATCAGAGGAATTAATAATGGCTGAACAACACCATGAACTCGCTCACGTTTTTACTGAGGCTTCGCAGGGTGTTAACGACGCACGCGGCGGCACCCCTCGTGATCTGAACACACCCTATACCTTTCCAGGTTATACCAAAGCAGAATGGACTGAAAAAGCTGCGGCATTGCGTCAGCAGATTCGCGTCGCCAACGGCTTAGTTCCAACACATGAATCGACGCCGCTAAATGCTGAGATCTTCGGAAGAATCGAGCGGGAAGATTATAGCGTGGAAAAGGTCTATTTTGAACCGTTTCCGGGTTTCTTCACAACCGGAAATTTGTATCGTCCACTCGGAAAAACTGGACCGTTTCCGGGCATTGTAAGCCCGCATGGACATTGGGGACGCGGTAGACTTGAAAATATTGAACGCGGTTCAATTCCCGGTCGTTGTATCAACTTCGCTAAGCAAGGTTATGTCATCTTTGCGTACGATATGCTTGGTTATAACGATAGCGGCAAACAGATTGAGCACGGCTACGGTGGCGCGCGCGAAGGTCTCTGGGGCTTGAGCGCGATGGGACTCCAACTCCAGAACAGCATCCGCTCCATTGACTTCTTAGAGAGTTTACCGGACGTGGACAGTGAACGTATCGGGTGTACAGGCGCGTCGGGGGGCGGCACACAAACGTTTATCTTGACAGCAGTTGATGAACGCATCAAGGTTTCAGCACCGGTCAACATGATCTCTGCGACGATGCAAGGCGGCTGCCTCTGTGAAAACGCTCCGAATTTGCGTTTAGATGTTAGCAATCTCGAAATCGGTGCGTTGATGGCACCGCGTCCGCTGCTGCTTGTGTCCGCAACAGGCGACTGGACAGTGAAGACACCGACTGTTGAATACCCTGCCATCCGAAGTATCTATGCACACTTCGATGCAGAAGATAAAGTGCATCAGGTTCAGGTAGACGCAGAGCATAACTACAATCAAGAAAGTCGTGAGGCGGTATACGCCTGGTTTGCAAAATGGTTTTTGGACGCAGACGATACTTCGGCGTTTAAAGAGGTTGAATTTGAGGTCGAGCCAGACGAGGCGTTGTTAGTTTTCTCTGAACGCGAGATGCCAGGCCACGCGCTGAAACAGGATGAATTTCTACCAGCGTGGGTAAACCGTTCTCAACAAGAGATCGAAAAACGGAAACCGACGAACGAAACGGAACTTCAGACCTTCAAGCAAGAGATGGGCAGCGGGTTGCAATATGCGCTTGGATTACAGATTCCCAAAAGGACAAACGTAACACTTGTTGAGCCGAAAGGTGCATTTCCGACAACCTATCACACGCATTTATCTGCGAAACATCTCGTCATCGGTAGGCAGGGCGTTGGTGACGCTATCCCTGCTGTTCTATTTAGTCCCGAACCGCAGGTAGGGCACGACCCGGTGACACTCATCGTTCATCCGGAAGGTAAGGAAAAGTTAATCAATTCAGAGACGGGCGAACCCTCTTCGCTCATTACCGCCTTACTTGGAGCTGATCAGAAAGTTCTCACTATTGATGTCTTTGGTACAGGCGAGCACGGCACCTACGAGAGATCAGAAGATACCAACTACTTCACCACTTACAACCGCACAACCGCAGCGTTACGCGTGCAAGACATCGTAACGACCCTACGCGGTTTTACAGGTAGAGGCGATGTTTCAGAGGTAAACTTGATTGGGATAGGTGAAGCAGGTTTATGGAGCCTACTGGCGGCGGGATTTACGGATGTCAAAAATGTTGTTGTGGATGTGGCCGAATTCGATAACAGCAGTGACACTGCATTTTTAGAGACTTTACCGATACCGAGTATCCGCTGCGTAGGTGATTTTCGGACAGCTGGAACACTCGTAGCGTCTCAACTGTTGATTATCCATAACACCGGTGATGCGTTTGGGACGGAATGGATTGCCGAGGTTTATGGAAATATCGGTGCGAGCCAGCACCTACTTGTCGAAAAGAATAGGTTGACCGATGAAGAGATAGCGGCACAGGTAACAACTGGATAATTGTTTAAACTTTGCGAGCCGGGTGGTAAAAAAATTGGGCGGCCTCTATGGTCCGCCCTTTTTACATTTGTAGGCTCGTTTTATAGTAGAGCCCATAATTATTTGCACACATAGGTTAGCCGTAGGGGTTGGGTAACCCAACCCCTACGAGCGATAAGTGTAAACTTATTTTCGGATTTTACTATATAACCGCGCAAGATTACAAAACCGTTGTGTAGGATTTATACAAATTACCAGATTTTTCGGTACTGCAACTCACCCTCTATGAAAGGTTGTATCCGCGTTCGTTGTGTTGGGAGAGGTCAAGTCCCATCCGTTCGTCATCTTCTTCAACGCGTAAGCCGACTGTGGCATCTACAATCTTGAGGATGATAAAGGAAAGGATTCCACTCCAAGCAATGGTGATGATAATGCTGAGCAATTGTGCCCAGACTTGTGTGCCTATTGTCATACCTTCAGCTAATCCATTGCCACCTAAGCCCTTAGCGACAAAAACGCCAGTCAACAAGGCACCAACAATCCCGCCAATGCCGTGAACGCCGAATGCATCCAGCGAATCGTCATAACCGAGTTTCGATTTTAGACTCGTAGCACCCCAGAAACAGACAACGCCAGAGACGAGTCCAATAGCGAGCGCGCCAATCGGTCCGACAGAACCGGAAGCCGGCGTAATAGCGACCAAGCCAGCGACGGCACCTGTTACAATCCCCAAAGCACTCGGTTTGCCATGTTTTCCCCACTCAACAAACATCCACGCGACCGCGGCGGTGGCAGTTGATATCTGCGTAACGAGCATCGCCATTCCGGCTGCGCCATCAGCAGCGACAGCACTACCAGCATTGAAACCGAACCAACCTACCCAAAGCATTGACGCACCGACGACGGTGAGCGTTAAACTATGGGGTGGCATTGCTGTTGTCTGGTAACCGATCCGCTTCCCGACCAAGATCGCAGCGACTAACGCCGCAATCCCTGCGTTAATATGAACGACATTTCCACCGGCGAAATCCAGTGCGCCGATAATATCACCAAATAGTGACCCGTCGCCGGACCACGCCATGTGGCAGAGCGGTGCGTACACAATTATTGACCACAGGATAGAGAAAATTAGCATCGCCGAGAATTTCATCCGTTCCGCGAACGCGCCAGCGATCAATGCGGGTGTAATAATCGCGAATGTCAGTTGGAAGGTAATAAAAACAGTTTCAGGAATAGTTCCCGAGAGTGAGTCTACGCCAACCCCCTTCAGGAACATGGTGCCAAGTCCACCGACAAAAGAAGTGAGGGTGATCTTCCCAGCCTCCATACCGGCGGTGTTGAAGGCGAGACTATAGCCGCAGATGATCCATATAATTGTAATCAACCCTGTCAATGCAAAACATTGCATGAGTACAGAGAGTACATTTTGGACGCGTACGAGCCCTCCATAGAAGAGCGCGAGTCCAGGGATCGTCATAAAGAGCACAAGTGCCGTTGAGGTCAGCATCCAAGCGGTATCGCCGGAATCAGGGGCTGTGGCATCTTGCGCCATTGCCAAACTCGGCACGCCACAGATTAATAAAATAACAATTAGCGTTCCAATTCGTGTATAACCAGATCGCCTTTTTGTAGACTGTGATGCACATCGTTGTTGCATCGGAATCCTCCATAATATTTACAAGCAGCAGTTGCTTGCTTTGTTGTTTAGGTCAGGACAGACACCTTCGTCTGACCGTTCAATTAAGCATACACTTTCGTCAACGAAGTTTGTAACTCGCCAGCCAAGTGGGACATCTATCATATTTCATAAATATCTTCAGTTTTACGATAAAAAGGTGTTGATTTGCTATTTTAGCAGAATATTAGAGTCGTATCAAGCGATAATTTCGGCACGAAAAGACAGTGGATAGAATTCAAACGTCAAAAGGGAACACCCACAAGGCGTGAAGTAAACTCAGGGATATAAGTGAAGTTTCCTGTGGGTGGTCCCTATTATATGTGTAGCTCAAAGGCTACCTGAGTGGTGTGTTACCGTATTGAAGAGACGTTAAAGTCAGGATAGGCACTTGCGCCGTGTTCTTCGTAGTCGAGCCCTGCCTGTTCTTCTTCTTCTGTGACCCGCAAGCCTGTAATTGCTTTGATTCCGTAGAAGAGAATAAATCCAGTAACAAGACACCATATGAAGACCGCGACGACACCGACGATCTGTGCCCCGAGGAATCCGAACGAACCGCCGAAGAAAATTCCCTGGTCACTATGGAAGAACCCCAGGAGGATTGTGCCTAATGCGCCACACGTCCCGTGAACAGAGATAGCCCCGACGGGATCGTCAATTTTCATACGCTCTAACAATAAGACACTAAGGACAACCACAATGCCACCGAGTGCGCCGATTATTGCGGCGGATACAGGATTTACAAAAGCACAACCTGCAGTAATCGCGACCAAGCCGGCGAGTGCGCCGTTAAGTGACATACCGGCATCGGGTTTACCGAGGAACATCCATGCTGTGATCATAGCGGTGATAGCCCCTGCTGCTGCGGCGATGTTTGTGGTTACGGCGATGAGAGAGATGTCAGCTGCGTCAGCCCCCATTTGGCTACCGGGGTTAAACCCGAACCAACCGAGCCACAAGATAAAGACACCGAGTGCGGCGAGCGGAAGATTGTGCCCAGCAATTGGTCTCGGTTTCCCGTCCGCATCATATTTACCAAGTCGGGGGCCTAAGACAATGGCACCCGTCAGTGCGAGCCAACCGCCTGTTGAATGGACGACCGTTGAACCGGCAAAATCAAGCATCCCTGCGCCGAAATTTGCCAACCAACCGCCCCCCCAAATCCAGTGTCCGACGATCGGATAGATGATACCGGTGATGAAGACGCTATAAATCAGATAACTTTTGAACTGTGTCCGTTCTGCCATTGCGCCCGAGACGATCGTTGCGGCGGTCGCGGCGAAAACGAGCTGGAAGAGCCATGCGGCATGCGTTGGTACGGAACTCCACTCTAATGAAGCAAACGCTGTGGAATCCGCTGGCACGAACCATCCGCTTGTTCCCATGAATGCGCTACCGGTACCAAACATAATGGCAAAACCGATTGCCCAATAAGCGATTGACCCCATTGAGAAGTCCATCAAGTTTTTCATGAGAATGTTGACGGCGTTCTTAGCACGTGTAAAGCCAGATTCCACCATAGCGAATCCTGCCTGCATAAAGAACACAAGAAACGCAGCGATGAGTACCAACAGTGTGTCTGCCATATACTTTGCGTCCGAGACAGCCTCACCCTCAACAGATCCGTTTAAGGCGAAAGCGTTCAGGCTCAAAAGGCAGGTGAACACAAAAACTGTTATGATAACCTTTCTTATCATCAAATTTTACGGATTGGAGACCCCTGACTTTAGTCGGGGGAGGAAAATCCGCCCTCGTGAATTAGACTATTGCGTAGTCAGTAAAAAATAATGTGATTGACTCAAATCCCCGAAGTGGGGTGCGGGTTGTTTTTTCGCCACTCACCCGTAGGCGATTTTCTCCGATTGTGCTGCTTCGTTCTTGGAAGTGCTGTCACCATCTCCAATACTTGACCTGACACGGTATCTTTGAAAAAATAGGTAAGCTACTCGCTTTCGCGGTGTATGTTGCCCCTTCCAGATCGTAATATCCGCGTTTACCTGAGACTTTGGGAGCATATCCTTAACTATAGTTACTACCAGTTCGCTATAGCGTTTTACAGACGCGTTGGGATTGCCAATCCCGATATTACGATATATTACTGTAGTCAATGAGTTTCCCTCGTCCCACCTATAGATTTGGCTATCGTATGGGACAAGCCCGTACTTTAGTGGCGGGTTATTGACTTGGAAATATCTCCTTGTAGAACAGCAGTCAGTTATCAGTTGTCAGTGAAGCGAGATTGATACATCAAACATCTCTTGTCACCAATAACTTATAACCAACAACTGATAATTTCCATCTTTACCACGTGCGGACGAAAGTCATTCTACCGGTAAGTCCTGTTTCATCGTCCCCCTTTTGGGTTTCAAATCCGACAAAGACACCGAGGGTATTGTTTTCGCCATAACCAACATTCGCACGACCCCCGACGACCATGCTTCCGAGTCCGCCATCATCGCCCAAATCAAGCGTTACTTCCACTTGGGGACCAACAGAGAGTGTATCGTTGAGGGACAGGAGTACAAAATTACGAGTGTAGAAGGAATCGCCAGCTTCTTCATCAAACATAGAGTTGAAGAACCCTTGTATCCACGATTCAAAATAGATAGAACCCGCGGTGAGATAGGTGAACAGCTGCGGCGCAATCAAAGAAGAGGGACCATTCGCCGCTGCATAATCAAATCCTATACCTACCATTGGAAGGAAACTCAGGGAGAGCGAATCGCTATCAACGACCGGAATGCCAAGACCAATGTCCAACTCACCGAATGTATCAACGACATAAATATCAGTATCCAGAGAGAGACTACCGAGGAAACTTGGGGAATGGCTCGCGCCAACCCAAATCTGTGTTCCCAAACTATCTGTATCCGTTCGGAACCACCCGGAAGCACCTGACGCCTCTTCTTCTGCCATTTCTTCACCCATTTCGTGGGCATCTGCGTAAACCATGGGAACACTGCCCACTGCGAAAATACAAACCATTACTAATAACCGAACTAACCAAAACATATGCGTTTTCATTTTTTACCTCTTGCGGTTTATTCCGATTTTTCTGTTGCAAAATCGGGTTCAAATTAAGTCTAAACGTTGGACCTGTTAATCCAGGGATTAAAGTCCCAGTAAGGAATTGACTTCTACTTGAGAGTTTTTATGAAAACCCTCTGCGTAGGGGTTATGTCATCAATTGAAGCAACGTACACTCACGGTGCAGTAATGCCATTCTGAAGTTTTTATTAAGAAAGGGTCTCTTGACTCTGGCATCAACTTGTGATATAGTGATTTCGGCTGCAAACGACAGACTTTCACCAATGCTTCCTTCGCACCTATTTTCGTTTAAAGCAAAACGCGTGCCAATTAACAGTTGACCTCACAGTGAGAGCCGTTAGACCATTCGCTTCACTTATTTTCAGTTGTCAATAATGTAAGCATTACAAGGGTTTAACCGATAATAGATAACGGATAACGCTCGTTGTGAGGCAAACTCTTAAAACTGATAACTGATAACTAACAACCGATAACTCGTAAAAAAAATGCTGAAATTTTCAACAGAAGATTGCCCAAAAAAGATGCAAATCGTGCTTTTAAGTGTGATTGTGGCATTCGGCACAGTACTTCGCTTCTGGAATTTGGGACACTGGAGTTTCTGGATTGATGAAGTCTTTACAGTCAGAGATGCGCAAAACCTCTCACTCAACAGTTTACAGTCTATTCCGAACCCTATTCCTTACCTCGCGGTGAAATTATCAATAGTCCTCGCGGGGCATAGCGAATGGGGAAGTCGTTTAATTCCGTGCGTTGTCGGGATTGCTACAATTCCTGCAGTCTTTGGGTTAGGACGGACGCTTTTCAATTGGCAGGTCGGACTGCTCAGTAGCACATTCGTGGCATGTTCAAGTTGGCATCTATTTTGGTCACAGAATGCGCGTTACCCAGTCTTTACCTTTCTCTTTGCAGTCTTGACAGTGTGGTTTTTCTATCTATCTCTCGAACGCGATTCGACACTTTCGACAATCGCAGCCCTTGTCTGCTGTCTCTGTCTCATACTGTCGCACACGCTGTCAGTTGTGATTGTGCCAGCGTTAGCTGCATACGCTGTAATCTGTCTATTAGAAAATTCCAACAGGAAACGCTGGATCAATTTGCTTATCTTTTTCATCCCGTTCGCAATGCCAGTGTTAGCGTTGGCAGTTCCAGAAGTGCGCGGCTATCTTTTCTCCGGTTGGGGCCGCAACGAATGGCAACGCAGCCCGCTCTATATTGTGCTAACGCTCGTACAGGGTGTGAGTGTCCCTATCACTGTTACCGCTTTTTTTGGGTTCGCTGTGACACCCTTCAACAAATCCACACGTTTTTTACTCTGTTATGCGGGTATCCCGTTAGCACTTTTCTTGGTTGCATCACAGTTCCAAAACGTCGCTGGTTACTATCTATTCTGGACAACGGCTGCCTATTTCATTTTCGCTGCAGTTGCGTGTGAACAGGTCTGGAAAGTGATAGCAGAAAAATCTGGCAGCATCGTCGGTATACTTGTTCCATGTGTGTTGGTGGTGACGTTACTCTCGCAGGATTATCTCTACTTTAAAATCGAAAATGGTGGGAGACCGAAATGGCGAGAGGCGTTTGCAGCCATCCAGACAGAGAAGCAGCCTAACGACAAAGTGGTACTTTCTGAACCTGAGATGGGTAAATACTATCTTCCAGAATTGACCCCTATTTACATCGGTGGGTTATTAGACAATCGGGAAGCGTTTGAAAAATCGTGGGAAACTTCGGGGAAAAATCGGTTGTGGTTCGTTGTGGACGTGGCGAGTTTTAACGTTTTCGATGCAGATGAAAATGTCCGCAGTTGGATTCGCCAACGCGGACATCTTGTAAAAACGTTCCCTGCCTTCTCGCGAGCGAAAGACAGGACGATTCATATTTACTTGTTGGAATAGAATATTTTGATTAGAGGAAGTTAACAGTGGTTAGTTAAAGAGGTGTCTTGTGGAGGACCGAGACAGAAATGTGCCAGACACAATGTCTTAACTGTTAACTGATAACTGTTTTGGAACTATCCAAAATCTCTTGTAACTGACAACTATTTGGATGGGTTTTCTTGAAAAGCGAAAACTGATGGATGCGTTGCTCTTGCTGGTTTCTCAAAAGTAGGCCCTAAACATCTGAATGACATGTGAAAGTTTCCTTTTGGTTGTGCTCTACGCCTCTAATTCGCTTTGGAATGCCTGAAAACTGGGTGCTAACGAAGCGTTTAGATTCAAATGCTTCAGGCGGTTGAGGTCCGCAATCGCTTCAAGCGTAGGTTTTAGGGCGTTGATATCCGCCTGCGGAAAACGAGCCGTGAGGGTTGAGGTGTCGCGTTTTGTGGGTCTTGCGTCATACCGGTCATCTCAGGTGTAAAGTCTTTCAGAACATTATACCACTTTCTAAAAAAAATATGCCAATCTTTTCTTCAGCTGTCCCAGTTCAATTACTTCATTATTAGCATTTTGCGTGTAGCATTAAATTCGCCTGCAGTGAGCGTATAGAAATAGACACCACTCGCCACAGATTCACCGAATTCATTTCGCCCATCCCAATATGCCGCACGGGCTCGACTGTGATAGACACCTGCAGGCTGATACCTCAACGCCAACATACGAACCAACCTTCCATCCACCGCATAAAGCGTCATTGTAACATCTGCTGCCTCGGCAAGTTGACACGGAATCCACGTTTCCGGATTGAACGGATTCGGATAGTTTGGTAGGAGCGAGGTTTTATTCGGAACAGGTTGTCGGGTTTTATGCATAAGAAAATCATCACCACTGCTTTTTGTTGAGCCATTCTTCCGCCCATTTGTAGCGGTTAGAGAAATAATTTTTCAAGAAATCTCCCTCCAACGCCCACTTACCACGACCCCAATAAAGGCTGGATACCACGGCTGCTCCTTCAATAAGGTGGGCGTTCTCCGGGTAGTAAGTGGCTATGTTTTCATCAATCCCTGACCTGCCTACTTCATCCCAATCTTTCTCTTGTGCTTGGGCATAGGCCTCGGCCTCAGGTGTTTCCGCCCCCCCTCCCCTCAAGGTTGTTGGTGATTTCTACGGCGTGCTGGTGCTCATGCCCTAACTCATGGGCAAAGAGTCTCAGCAGGTCGTTACCTATTCCGGTTCTGTCGACAGAGATGTTAACAATTCCCGACAGGTTTCCTGAGAAATAATACCGTCCCTCGCCGAACTCATTGGGGGATCTATACCCATCATCTCTGACAAACAGTACATCGTTCGGGAGCAGTGTTTCCTCAAAAATGAAACGGATGGCATCCGGCCATTGTCGCCCGATGACAACAGTGCCCGGTGTGTTCCATACCCCGCTGCGGCTGAGTGCCGGTCCGGTCGGTCTTTGTGAGACAGTCGGACGAGCACGGTGCGCGATGACTTCTTTCGCTTCAAAGTGCTCTTTCTCCACACGGAGGTAGAGCTCGTCTCCGCTGCTGTTCGGGAAGAGGTAGTAGCCGCCCTGATCAGTGGTAACCTGTTCGCCGGCTCTTGGCCCCGCGGTGATCGTGACGGACACCCCCGCTATGGGTTGGGTGCTGTTCACTTATATTGCATTTGTTGTTGAGTAGAGTGTGCGAACTTGACCGACAAAATCTCCCAGGCTGCTTTCCGGAGGAGGGAGATGCTCTTGGCTGGTTGGCGGGACGAGAGTCTTCAATGCCGGCACTACCTGTTCTGATAGCGGCGGCGGCGGCTCTTCTATTATGAACGGAGCGATGTGGTGTGACTCAGCGGCAGCGTTTCCTGCTGTGTCGGCAGTCTCCTCTCCGACCTGCAGCGCGACAGTGCCGATGTTCCCTGCAGGTATGGTATATTTGCAGGCAAAGGCGTCGGTGCTCTCTTCAAGCGGTTCGCAGGTACCGGAGACAAAAGCTCTGTTTCCCGCGTTATGCGGAAGCACACGCAGGCGCGTTGTCTGTCCGCCCACCACGAGTGACAGGGCAGGGCGCGCACTCGCGTCATTTCCGACGATGTGCTCTACCGGCTCGGAGAATACTACTTCTACATACACGGTAGCCCCGGGGTTTCCGTTGTTGGACATGGGCCGCCTTAATCTGCTGCCGCATACCACCCGACTTCCACCACTGTCGGCACTGTCGTGTCTGCCGGCTCAAGTTCAGGCTCTTCCGGTTCCGGCTTTGCCGGCTCCGGCTCTTCAGGATTTGTATCTGCCGGTTTTACCGGCTGCGGCTTTTTGATGTCGCCGGTTGTTGTGGGCACTTCCGCCACAGAATCTGCCGGTTTGGGTGCTGTCGGCTCTGTCTGTTCCACCGGCGCCGTCATCACATCGTCTACCATCTGCATCCCTTCATCGCAGCCCATGCTGCTGAAGAGAATGGCAGTCATCAGTAATACTCCGGCTATGGAAAGCGTTATCTTTGCAAGTTTCAAAAGGAACCTCCTATCTATGCCACTCTATACGGCGTGTTTAGGTTAGTTAGTGATTATATATACTTATACAAGGTACAGTAATATCTCCTTTTTAGATAGAATATCTACAATTTTACGTTGCAGAGAAGTGTGCCAGCAGACTGTCCGCTCACCTTCCGGCAATTTTTCCAAAAGTTTTTCGACGATCTCAAAACGCTGTTCAGTTGCTTCTGTTTCGCGCTGTTCCAATGCGTAACGCGCATAATCAGATTTCGCCACTTCTTCCATAGGTGTGTCCTCCAATGATTGCAATTGCTTCTCATGTTTTTTTTGTTTGCGCAGCCAATTCAGACAAAGTCGATTCGCAATGACATACAACCACCTAAGAAACTGGCTCGGATCTTTCAATGTGGAAAGTTTTTGATATGCGCGGAGGAAGGTATCTTGTGTAATTTCTTCTGCATAGTGGAAATCACCGATTTTCCGCCACGCGAGGGCGTGAATACTTTTTTGGTATTTTTCAACTAAAATGCCGAATGCTGAGTCGTCGCCTGATAAAACTCTATGAATCAATTGAACATCGTCTTCTCTCTCCACGGAGTTCCCTCCTCATGAACAAATTCAGCTGCATTGACATCCACTGAAACATCTCATTAAGTGCTGAGTCTCGGACGTTGTGCAATACAGTCTACACAATTATTTTATTATAGTAATATAAAGTCAAATATTATCATAGTATTAAAGACACATTTTTTTAGCAAAACGTTACATCAAATAAAAAAAATATTTTTGTCAGGCACTGATTTACAACTGTAGGAGGGTCTCCGCTGCCGATTCTACTCCGCGATTCCGCTCGAAAATCGAGGGAATCACGAAAACTATAGTGAATTTTAGAATTAAGAGGGTGCTCTCAAACAATTCTTAGTACTCTCGTCGTCCTTGAAAGTGCCACAAACCACAAACTAAATGA
>VYCT01000263.1 GCA_009843785.1 Candidatus Poribacteria bacterium
TTATAGTAAAATCCGAAAATAAGTTTACACCTGTCGCTCGTAGGGGTTGGGTTACCCAACCCCTACGGTTCCCCATGTGTGCAAATAATTACGGGCTCTACTATAAGAGGGCACTCTCAAACAATTCTTAGTGCTCTCATCGCCCTTGAAAGTGCCACAGGAAACCCACAGTCTCCTATGCTACGAAAGAAAGGAACTACACAAAACCAATGGTTTCCTATGCTACAGAAAACGTGCCACAAACGAAAAGTTTGTGCTACAAAGATGTAGGATTAATTGTGAGTTCCACTATAAAACAACGCCAATTATACACGGATACAAGGGGCGATTGCAAGGAGAAAATTCACTGTCGGCTCCATGGGATTTCGATACCTAACTCGTCGGCGAGTTGCTCGATCACTTGCACCGGTTCGTTGTGCAGCGGAATCCCGTTTGCGAGGCGTTCTTGCGTCAATTCCGACTCAATTTCACCGGGTAGGGTGACGCGCGTAAAACCGGCGCGCGGGGTCGCTTGACGGGTCATCCGAATTTGCCGATCAATTTCAGCCTTGAACTCCGAAACAGCGGTGAAACTGGCGATGTTAATTGCGAAGAAAAAGTGTGCCGATACACGCTTTTCGAGTGGCGCGTCCCCGGGTTGAAACCGTTTGTTAATGCCCATCAGCCCACCGCTCAAGGGACCACACAAGACATCCATCACAATCGCGAGCGCAGAACCTTTCGGGCCTGCAGCGGGTAGGATAACAGCGACTTTCCCTGGATCATCGGTTTCGTTACCGTCCGCGTCGAGTGCCCATCCCAACGGGATTTTCTCTTGGTATAACCTCGCAGTCCCGATCCGTCCAGCGGCGGCAGCACCGCACGCCATGTCCAACACAATCGGCGGTTCTTCGCCAGCAGGGATCGCAAAGGAAAACGCATTATTTCCGATCGAAGCAGTTCTCGCACCGAAAACGGCGGTATTTACACCGAGTCCGTTGGTCGTTGCGAAACCGATCATATCGTGCGGAAGTGCACGCATTGCATGGCTGGAGGCAGCTCCGAAGTGATTGCTGTTCCGAACAATCGCTACACCGATCGAGGCGGACTTCGCTTTTTCAATAGCGATGTTCATTGCACGAACACCGACGAGATGTCCTAATCCGCGGTCGCCATCCAATAGCACAGAGGCAGGATTATCCGCAAGCGTCTGGAGTTGTGGATTCGGATTAATGTTTCCACTGATGATGCCCCGGACATAACCGGGCATGCCGCGTGTGGCGTGTGAATGGACACCGCGCAAATCCATTAGGACTTGCATTTCGGCGACCGTATCCGCATCGGATTGCGCAACGCCGACTTTTTGGTAAAGCTGGCTACAGACGCTTTGCAACGCTGTTGCGTTCACAATGACTTCCTGTTCGTGTTGATTCATGGCTATAGCCCCCTATCATGATTTGAGTGCTATCATTTTAGCAAACCCGTTTTAAAAAAGCAAATTTCAGAAGCATTTATCAGAGTCATTCAATTTTAATAAATTATTGGGTTTCACGTCTTTTTTTATTTAACGGAGCCGGTGCTGTTAGGAAACAGCACCTACCGGGCCTGGGAGCTGGTGCTGTTAGGAAACAGCATCATAGGTATCAATTTAGGTTTAGGGATTTTTCATAGCGTTTTAGCACCTACAGATATAACATGCCGCCCTTACAGGGCTGAGTTCTTTTTGGCACACGCTGCTATAAACATAGCGTCCCTACGGGACTGAAGAGGGTTTTGAAGCCATTAAGGTCTCCGCGTCGTATCCAGTTCGGTTGGGAATGCAGATCGCAACCCCCCTTTATCCCCCTTATCAGAGAGGCAGGTGAGTTCACGGCAAAACCGAACCTACCGGGCCTGGGTCTGAGACGATTGTTGTTTCTAAAATTGACACCTATGGTGCGGTTAGGAAACCGTATCTACCGGACCTGGGATGAAAACCTGACCAAAAATGGGAGAACGGAATGGCTCTGCTTCACTTTTCGTTTGACTTTAGGTAAAAAATTGTGGTATTATTACTCTATACAGGAGCCAAACCATAAACAGACACAAGTAATTATCCACAAGTAAGCAAATAAACCCTATTCTGTATCTTGCGGGAGTCTATCTATGATCTCGTTCAATCATATCCCACAGTACCTTTGCCTAACACTGATATTGATCCTCATTGCCTTCGCTGCCAAACCGGGTGGAGAGACACCTTCGGGTTTTGCGCAAGAGGGTCTCCCCTTCTTGAAAAAATACTGCTTCAGCTGTCACGCGGGCGATGCACCTGCCGCCGAACTTGCGCTCAACGTATTTTCAGATGATTCGTCGCTCATTGAGAATCGTGATGTCTGGGACCGGGTCTTAGATATGGTAACGACAGGTTATATGCCACCAGCAGAGAGTGAGCATCACCCAACGATGGAAGCATCTGATGCCTTTGTTGCGCATATTGAGGCAATTTTTGAACACGCAGACCGTACGGCGGAACCGGATCCAGGGCGAATAACCGTTCGCCGACTCAATAAGGTCGAATACAGAAATACCGTGCGAGACATGCTCGGTGTTGATTTCGACCCTACCGAAAATTTCCCAGCGGATGACGTAGGACACGGATTTGATAATATCGGTGATGTGCTAACGATGTCGCCGCTGCTGATGGAACGCTATCTTGAAGCGGCAGAAGCCATTGCGACGCGTGTGATTTTAGTGGATCCGCCACCGCCTTCCAAACGCTATCAAAGAGGGTCGCGCCTTAATCCGCGCCACGATGATGTCCCTGATCAACGTTTCCGCCGCCTCGACCCAACGGCTACAGAGGCGTGGAAATCTGGTCCCTTTACGACAGGTGCGACCTTTTTCAAGATGTTCCCAGATGAAGAAATCATCTACAAGGCAACGCTCTACGTTGAACCTGACAGTGGGACACCTGTTGCTGAAACTGATCCTTATAGTGAAACCGCTGAGGCTGAGACTGATAATGAAACGCCTATCGCTGAGGCTGAGAGTCAAACCCCTGTTGAAGTTGCGCTATTTATTCAGGGTGCGGCATTAGCGGAAGTTTCTCCACCAGAAGAGCTTGCACGATTGGTCGGCGTGGATCCAGCAGCGGATAACGGGATTAAGATTCTAAAAACCTTTGAGATTACTTCCCGCGACCCGAAAAAAAATCAGACGGTTGAGTACCTTGTTACTGGCATCCCGAACATCGAGAACGCAGGGATTGCGATGGTTAAACCTACAGAGGGTGAACCGTCCGCGAAACTCCAGATTCGGGTGCTTTGGGCGGAAGGTCCGTTGGACACTCGCCCGGATACCCAGCTCGAAATTTTGGCGTGTACACCGGACATCCCACAAGTAGAACAGACGCGTGAAGTGTTGACCCGTCTACTTCGCCGAGGGTATCGCCGTCCACCGACTGAAGCCGAAGTGGAGCAACTCGTGCAGTTTGTAGGCGCGATTCAAGCCGATGGCGCGAAGTGGGAAGCAGCGATTCAGCAGGCGATTAAAGTTATTCTCTGTTCACCGAAGTTCTTATTCCGGTTGGAGTTAGACGATCGTCCGCAGCGTCCGGATCCATATCCGATTGATGAGTTTCAACTGGCATCGCGCCTCTCCTATTTCTTGTGGAGCAGTATGCCAGATGATGCGCTTTTTGAACTCGCGGCGCAAAACCAACTGACTGACAATCTTGAAGCACAAGTTAAACGGATGTTAGCGGATCCGAAAGCAACGGAATTGGCGCGCGACTTTGGCGCACAATGGCTGCAAATCCAACGCATCGCAACGGTTACGCCTGACCCTGAACGATTTCCAACTTTTGGTCGTAGATTGCGAGCCGCGATGTTGAAGGAGACAGAACTCTTTGTTGCGTCAATCCTTCGTGAGGATCAGAGTGTCCTTGATTTGCTTGACGCAGACTACACCTTCCTCAATAAGGAATTGGCAAACCATTACGGCATTACCGATACACAAGGCAACTGGATGGGACAGAAGAAAACTGTCTCCGGTGGCGAAGCGATTAAAGGCAGAGCGTTTCAGCGGGTTGCGTTGCAAGGTGCCTCACGTGGGGGTATACTTACCCACGCCAGTGTCCTGACGGTGACTTCTAACCCGACGCGTACCTCGCCCGTCAAAAGGGGGCGTTGGGTCTTGGAACAGGTACTGGGTTCACCGCCCCCGCCCCCACCACCGGATGTCCCAGAATTGGAAGAGGATCACGATGCCATTACTGGAACCACGTTGCGAGAACGGCTTGAACAACATCGAGAAGACCCTGCGTGCGCTAACTGCCACGCCAAGATGGACCCCATCGGGTTCGCACTCGAAAACTATAACGCGATTGGGGCGTTTCGGACCAAAGAAGGCGGATTAGAGATTGATACAACCGCCGAATTACCAGATGGTACTGCCTTTGACGGTATAGCCGACCTGAAGCAGATCCTTAAAGATAGGAAACAACAGTTTGTACGCTGTTTGACGGAGAAAATGTTGACGTATGCGTTAGGTAGAGGGTTGGAATATTACGATCGTCCAACTGTTGACCGGATCATAGCGCAACTTGAATCTGAAGGTTACAGAAGCTCCATCCTGATTACTGCAATTGTTAAAAGCGATCCGTTCCGTTTGCGACGCGGTTTTTTAGATTAACGCCAAGCGCGAGATAACAAGATTCGTTAAACACCGTTATTCGATATATATCCCGCATTGCTCCGCTGTCGCAATGCTGCTGGCACTCTGTTACTTAAGGCGAGGAACAGATATGACGCGAATTATCAGCAATTTCGTTCTGCTTGCTATCATAATTCTACAACCGAGTTGTTATATATCTCAGTATCAACCAGTAAATGAAAATCCGACTTCACAGCGGGAGAAAAAATACGCTTCTCACTTGGCGTTGGAGGAAAAATATTCTGTTTATTTAGATTCGACATGGACGACGAAAGAGGCACACGCGCTTTTAAAGGTCTTTGAAGCCATGCCGTTAGGTCTGAATCTACAGTTTTCCAGATGGCATATAGGTGCCGAAGACTTAGAAAACGGTATTAAGATTGAATCGAAAGATAAATTAAAACTCGTTACGATTGGTAGAAATATCTTTCCTGTTGAAGGCTCTGAAGAGATTTTGTCGCCGGATAAAGACTTATATTATGCTGTCGTTCAATACATAACAGAGAATGGGACAAATAGAGCCGCAATAGAATTAATAATGCAAAATAGGTATGGTATAGATGTTCCGTCTCATGCTGCATTACCACAGCGTACGAAAAACAACACACCAAAAGGGTATTCGGATTTTGGAAATGACGATCTGATGCTGATTATGTCCGTCCTTGAAGCATTCCCGCACGCATTACATAAAACTCCCCAATTAAAGTATATAGTTCGCAGAATTGATGGAATTGATGACGAGGATAGAGGCATCAGCTCTGCAATGATAAGTCGCGGTTATATAACGTTTGCGGAATCTATTTTCCTTCGCGATCCGTATCATCGTCATGATACGCGTAAGATAATTGCTCACGAAAAGGCACATTTTTTATGGGCTTATGTTTTTAATGACCAACTAAAATTGGATTGGGCGAAACTTGGGGGCTGGTTCCGAGATTCGAGTGAATCCGGTTGGTCAACGACTCAAGAACGCTCAGCGTTTGTAACAGCGTACGCGTATACAGAAAATCCGAATGAGGATATGGCAGAAAGTATCGGATTCTATTTTGTGTATCCTGATAAACTCCGTTCCTGTTGCCCTGAGAAATATGAATTTATTCACAATCGGATTATGCTGATGTATAGCAAACTTTATACGCCGTCTAATCTGATGTGAATTTAAGGTTAGTTCAACATAAAACTTTTACCATAATAATAGGAAAATCGCTGTTTCACATTATGAAATTATTCAAATTGCAATTTATCGCGACATGGGCTTCTAAAATACGTCCTGCATTTGTTTACACACTGACTTTCTGCACAGTAATCTCTTTAATTCCATTGAGAGCATCAGCGCAAACTGTTGACATTCCAGATTCTAACCTCCGCGCTGTCATCGAAAAGGCCCTTGGTAAAGATAGTGGACCACTGCATGCCATCATTGAAACAGAAGCAGGTGAAGCTGAAGTGGTTCCAATCACAGAAAATGAGATGGCAACTTTGACAGTCCTCTATGGGAACAACGCTGCTATTCAACACCTGACGGGCCTCGAATTTGCAAAAAATCTGGAGGTATTAGAGCTTAGAGACAATTTAGTATCGGACTTATCACCTCTGGCAGACTTGATCAAACTGGAAAGATTGCACTTACAAGATAACGCAATAGCCGATCTATCACCGCTTGCTGGATTGTTCAATATGAGATCGCTTGATATTTCGCGTAATGTGATATTGGATTTATCCCCTCTCAGAGGTTTTAAAAAATTAGATTGGTTAGCAATTAATGACAATCCGTTATCTGACCTATCTTCACTTGCAGAATTAACCAATTTAGAGACCTTGGACGCTTGGAAGACATCAATATCAGACCTTTCCGCTCTCGCCGCCTTACCTAAACTGAGGTCAATAAACATAAGTGACAATCCGATAGTGGACATCACCTCTTTGGAAGGTTTAAGGTCTTTAAGAACCTTAATAATTCCCAACAGCGGAATATCGGACATTTCCGCGCTGGCAAAGTTAAATAACTTAGAAACACTGTCACTTCAGCACAACATAATATCGGATATCTCCGCGTTAGCAGGATTAAAAAGGTTGCTACATTTAGAACTACAAAACAACACGATATCGAATATAACTCCGCTTGCAGAGTTAAAAAGGTTGGCACGATTAAATCTGGAAGGAAACACAATATCAAATATTACTCCGTTGGTGAACCTAACAGGTTAGAAATCCTTATCTCTCGGCCACAATAGAATATCGGACCTATCACCACTATCCGGATTGCTCCGCTTAGAATCTCTCGGTCTTCAAAATAACGTAATATCCGACGTATCTCCACTATCAGGTTTAATTCACTTGGAATACCTATATCTTCAAGATAATTTGATATCCGACTTCTCACCTTTGGCGGGGTTACCCAAAATACTACGTTTCCGTGGCGGACCGAAAATAGAGGGTCCATGGTTATGGATAATTGCACCAACAGATGGAAGATCTGGATCAAATGCTGCTGCTTCTGGGATAGACTTTTTAGCACAAATTAGTGGCGGTGCCGTAACGGAGTTAAAGGTTGCCACAGACGGTGCTACTGAGGGCAGTGCTGCCGGAAACAGTGTTTGGACTGCTTCAAAAATTAGTACGGACTTGGATAATATCGGTCACATGGTGAATGCTGCCGGTTTAGGAGCGGGTGATATAGATCACCATGTTGCTTACGGCTGTATTGAATTAAATTCTCCAAAAGATCGGAATACAATAATGTATGTCGGTAGCGATGACGCTGTCAAAGTTTGGCTCAATGGACAGTTAGTTCACAGCAATCCGGTGGACCGGCCCTCTGATGGTTTCCAAGACGAGTTTCCTGTAATTCTAAAACAAGGTTCAAACATCTTGTTGGTCGCTGTTTATGAAGGAGAAGGGAGTTGGGGAGGTTATTTCGGGTTTGCTCCCAGGGCAGAATATACTGTGTTACCACCAGTTACCAATACTACAGTACTAAGCCTTGGTCCCAAGTCCGTCTCTTCTGCGGAAGCAAAACGCGTTCGTGTCGGTGATACTTTCACTCTGCATTTTAATGCAGAAGATGTCACCAATTTAGCAGGATGGCAATTTGATATTACGTTCAATCCTGATATCCTTGAAGCAGTTGACGTGATTGAAGGAGATTTCCTGAAAGTGGGGGGCACAAACACTTTCTTTCAAACAGGTAACATTGACAACACGACAGGTCAGATTTCCGGTTTTAACGGGGCACGGTTCGGAAGTGGTGTCACTGGTACAGGAACGCTGTTGTCTGTTAAGTTTTCAGCGAAGGCATTCGGAGAAAGCAAGTTGACCTTGAGCAATGTTCAACTTGGGACTGCAACCGGACAAGTTATCCCTTCTGGCACACTTGAAATTACCATCATTGTAGAGGGAAAACCCACAAGTCCAGCATGGGATGTCAATCAAGATGGACAAGTGAGCATCCTCGATTTAGTTCTGGTAGCACAAAACTTGGGTGCTGACGCTCCCAGAGATCCGCGAGCGGATGTAAACGGTGATGGAACTATCAATGTCTTAGACCTCATTCTTGTTTCCCGGCACATGGGCGAATCCACTGTCTCTGGAGCACCTATCGCTGCTTCAATCAATAGTGAGAGACTTACCTCAACATTAATACAAACATGGATAGCACGTGCACAGGCTAAAAATGACGGTTCTCTTATTTTCCAGCTGGGAATAGCGAACCTGCATAAACTCTTAGCATCATTGATTCCCAAAGAGACGATGTTGCAGCCTAACTATCCAAATCCGTTTAACCCCGAGACATGGATCCCATATCAATTAGCAGAACCTGCAGAGATCACTCTGTCTATCTATTCTGTAGACGGTATTTTGATTCGGACGTTGGCCTTAGGATATCAGCCCGCTGGTATCTATCGGAGTCGGGGCCGCGCCGCGTATTGGGATGGAACGAATGAAACGGGTGAGCCAGTGGCAAGCGGTGTCTACTTTTACACGCTTTTAGCGGGAGATTTCAAGGCTACCCGTAAAATGTTGGTAATAAAATAGTATCAAATGACTATAGGATAGCTGGAGTGCTGATGTTCATTAGCTTCCCAGTCATCGCTGTTGAACATCAGCGTGTTGCGTAAAATAACTAAAAAAAAAGAGGAGTGTCCTTGGATATCTCCTTTTTTGTTTGCAGATTCAAAGAGGAATGGGTATAATAAAAAGCATGAAGCTTTCCAACACAGAACGCTACCATTTTTTCCCGCCATCGCTGGCGCACTTCGCAGATAGAAGTGCGCGGGGGCTGCTGGTAACCCCGGAGAATGTTAGTGCGTTAGTAGAACTGGTTGCCGAGCAAATCGCTGGGTTCTTGGATTTTAGCCAGCTCACGGCTCTAAATCGGAGTTTTTTGTCCGAAACGCTGCGGGAACAGGAAGCCGATCTCGTTTTTCGCGTGCCGTTCCGAAACCCCACCCTCGGTGAGGAGATGCTTATCCATATCTTGATAGAGCATCAATCTGGCGTAGATAAGCAAATGGGGTTTCGGTTCTTAGGCTACATGTATAATCTCTGGGTGGCAGAACAGCAACGCTGGACAGAGGCAGACGTGCCGACACCTCAACGGCGGCTCCGACCCATCCTGCCAATCCTGTTTTACACCGGGAATACATCGTGGAACCTGCCCGTGTCTCCAGTTTCCGCGATAGACGTCCCAGAGGCACTCACACCCTTTGTCCCGACGTTTGAGGTGCTTTTGCTCGATGTCAAGCACACTCCCCCGGCTGAACTCACGCAAACCGGGCAGCCTCTCGGATGGATCCTCACCGTCCTACAAAAGGAGAACACTTCTCTAGAAGAGATCACACAGACTTTGGAGACCGCACTCCAGCACTTGGAGACGCTTCAGGCATCGCACACCGAGCAGCACCACCAGGCGATTCTATACCTCACATCCCTGGTATACCATCGACGGTCTCCAGCAGAACGACAGACCTTAATACAGGTCGTTGACGCATACGCACCTACAATGGAGGTAGAAACAATGTTACAATCTATGGCTGAAATCACATATCAACAAGGCATTGAGCAAGGGGCGCGGCGGACGAGTATCGAAAATACACTCGCCATCCTCAATACTCGATTCCCTGATGCTAACCTTCAGACACTCACCCCCGTCCTCGAAGCCATTGACGACCTCAACCGACTCAAGCAACTCAATATTGAGGCATCCGTCGTTGACACCTTTCATGCCTTTGAAGAACGGTTACAGACATAAGCCGAAAGAAAAGCAAGTCTCTGTCAGCTATACACGTTGACGGCTGACTTTTTGCCATTCATTGACATAATCACTAATCGACTTCCATGAGGTAAGTGTCGGGAATGCAAATACATCTACCTGTTAGGTTAACGCATACTATGAGTTTAACTCATGGGGTCATTTGATACAAACTATAAGTAAGATTACAAAAACACAAGCAGACGATAAACCGAATTTTAGCAACGGAGATGCTTATGAACACATCAAAACAATTTTCACGTCGAACGTTTTTACGGGGTTTGGGTGTCAGTGCTGTTCTACCGGTACTCAATCCCCTGACGGCTTTGGCAGATATTCCCTCAAAAGAGGGACCGATTACCCGTTACCCTGACCCAGCAGTTGAAGTTATTGACCCGCGTTTTGCGCAATATAAAATCGGGAACGCTGTCGTGGAACGGCTCTGGACAGGTGCGCGTTGGTCCGAGGGACCTGTCTGGTTTGGTGATGGTGGGTACCTCCTTTGGAGTGATATTCCGAACAACCGTATACTGAAATGGCAGGAAGCTACAGGTAAAGTGAGTGTCTACCGCAAACCGTCCAACCATACTAACGGTCACACACGCGATCGGCAAGGTCGGCTCATCAGTTGCGAACACGGCACACGCCGCGTCACTCGCACCGAATATGACGGAACGATTACCGTCCTGATTGACAACTTTGAAGGTAAACGGTTCAACGCACCCAACGATGTGGTCGTCCATCCAGACGGGCATATCTGGTTTACGGATCCCGGATACGGTATCATGTTTAATTATGAAGGGCACAAAGCACCCTTTGAATTGCCGACTTCTGTCTATCGCCTCAATCCGGATACGGGGAAAGCAACGGTTGTGACAGACGAACTTGAAAAACCTAACGGCATCTGCTTTTCGCCTGATTACGAAAAACTCTATATCGCTGATACCGGGCCCCCGAAAAACATCGTTGTTTTTGATGTCATAGATGGTGAACAACTCGCCAATAAGCAGGTATTCCATGATATGGCACCCGGTGCCGCTGACGGTCTCCGGTGTGATACTGATGGTAATGTTTGGGCAGGTACAGGCTGGGTCGGTGAAGGCTACGATGGTGTACATATCTTTGCACCGGATGGAACACTTATGGGTAAGATTCACCTCCCAGAAATTTGTTCCAACATCTGCTTCGGCGGTGTGAAGCGTAACAGACTCTTTATGACCGGTAGCCAATCTTTGTATTCGGTTTATGTCGAAGCGCAAGGCGCGCCGCTGTTTTAACGTGTCCCTCTCATACCACTATCCCACCTTACGCAGTGAGCGATCAGCTCGCTGCGTCCCTCCTATGTTGACAAATAACGGCTGAATGTCCATGTTCAAATGGGTTCGGTCGTTGCCCATCAACAGCACATTTTACTAAATTTCAAAAAAAATGAAGTTTACCCTAAACTTTTTCAGTTTCATCTCTATAATTAATAGGATAAGGGGGGATAATCAGTAAACAGTGAATAGATTATTGATGGATCCGATATGTTTCACCTTGGAGAAAAGACAATTCAAACAAAAGGGGAAGGCTCATGACGACTATAATGCGCTTGAAAGGCGGCGTTCCGATTTTGATGCCATACGGAAAACTCATAGGCGTTGCAGCGTCGCAATTTCGCGAAAAGCTTATTTCTCAGATGGATGCCTCTGATATGTCAGGTATCCTCATCGACTTCAAACGGGTTAATAAGATTGACAGCTCGGGTCTCGGAACATTGGTAGAGGCGTATATTGTAGCGAGGCGGGAAAAAGGGCGTATTGGCGTTATCAATGTAGGTATGAACATCAAAAGCCTGATTATCCGAACCCGGCTTATTAATATCTTTGAGCATTTCGACAATGAAGATATTGCAGTTGCAATACTATCCAACCGTGTTAACCTTCACAGGCAGGACAGATGACAGTTTACTGCTAAGATAGTCACTTGCCCCCATTTTTTTCTGAAGGTTTGTGGTGAAAGGTTTTTGTTGT
>VYCT01000264.1 GCA_009843785.1 Candidatus Poribacteria bacterium
AATTGGGCACTCTCAAACAGTCTGAATACCTATAACAGGCATTCAGACTGGCACAGGCTAACAGCCTATGCTACAAAGATGTCCACTTATTTATGCGCTTCACTATAATCTTCATCAAACCGCACCATAAGCGTCGATTTAAGAAAAAAACCGTATCGTCCTGTAGGTTGGGTTGAACGGATACCCAAAACGCTGGAAAGTAACACAAGACTCAACACACACCAGAGAAGGCACGCCAAACAGAAAACCGAGAGAAGCCCAACGCCTTTGCGGTTTCCAGGCACCTGAGGGTCTCAAGTTGGGTTTCACTACGTTTTTGGATGTATAGGACAACAAGTCGGATTTCAGGGTATTGGCACACCCACATCTGCTTTCTTAACACCGTTCAACCCAACCTACGGGACTAAATTGACAACATTTAGCAACAGTGGATATAAACATGCCGCCTCTACGAGGCTTAGGCTTTTGCTTAGAAATGCTGCTATAAATATACCGTCCCTACGGGACTGAAGAGGTTTCTGAAGGCTTCAAGGTCTCCGCGTAGTATCCGGTTCGATTAGGAATGCAGATCGCAACCCCCCTTTATCCCCCCTTATCAGGGGGGCAGGAGGCAGGCGTGTACGCCGCAAAACCGAACCTACCGGGCCTGGGTCTGATGAAACTTTAGTCCATTTCCACGCCAGACATCTGTTCCAACGCCAACATCAGTGCTTGTGTGCCTAACCTACCGTGTCCTTGTGCTTGCACTGCCGTGTAGAGTTGATGCACTAATGCGAGTCCGGGTAAGCTTAGGTTCATCTTACGCGCTTCGTCCAGGGCGATGCTCATGTCTTTGATGAAATGCTCTACGAAGAAGCCGGGATCGAAGTTCCGCTGTAGCACCCGCGGCGCGAGGTTATCCAGGGACCAGCAGGCGGCCGCGCCGCCGCTAATTGACGACAGCATCGTTTCCAGATCCAGACCGGCTTTGTGACCGTAAATGAGTCCCTCACAGACCCCAATCATTGTGCCGGAAATCGTGATCTGATTGCACATTTTCGTGTGTTGTCCCGCACCCGCGCCACCTTGGTGGACGATGTTCTTTCCCATCGCTTCAAAGAGTGGCATCACGGCTTGCACGGCATCTTCATCACCACCGACCATGATAGAGAGGCGTGCCTCTTTCGCACCGACATCGCCACCTGAGACAGGTGCATCTACGGAAGAGACATCTTGTGTTTGCGCGGCGGCGTAAATCTCTTGGGCGAGCGAGGGTTCCGTTGTCGTCATATCGACGATGATGCTGCCGGGTTTCGCGCCTTTTAAGATGCCGTTATCGCCGAGGTAGACTTCACGGACATCGGGTGGGAATCCGACAATCGTAAAAACAATGTCGGAAGCCGCTGCGACATCACTGGATGTGTCTGCCCATGCTGCGCCTGCCGCCAAGAGTGGATCCGCCTTCGCTTTTGTGCGGTTATAGACTGTCATTCCATAGCCTAAGTCCATCAGATGTTGGCACATCCAGCGTCCCATCACGCCGGTGCCGATCCAACCGAGTTTTGTGGTTGTAGGTTCAATTTTCAATGTAGTTGCCATAATTCTCCTTGTGGACGTAACGTCTCACTTATTTTTTCTAAAATCTTTTGTTACTTGCGTACCGATGATAATACCGCCCACAAGGACGGCACAATAGATACTAAAGAATCGCGTCAGCAGGACGAAAAGCGGTATCAATTCTTTGGAGATCAAATTTTCCATCAGTCCGACCGTTACAACCTCAGCAACGCCACTTGCACCGGGACTGGGTGCGAACAGTACAACAAAGTTTAATACCAACCCAGTAACACAGAGTTCCCAGAGCGTTGTGTCTCCGTTGAGAGCTTGGGCGACGATGTAGCTGCCGACGATGCGTGCGCCGATGAAACCGCAGGTCAAAGGGACACTCAGCGCGCACGTCCATTTATGATCGCGCAGAAACATGGTCGCGAACGTTTTATGTTCAGCCGTGAGTTGTTCCACTTTTAATGTGGCGCGTTCTAAGACCGGTGCGAGGCGTGTGAACCTTCGCTGTGCAGCGGCACAAAGCCAATGAAAAAAACGGAAGACGATTTCTGGCTTGAAAAGCAACAAGATAAATAGTGTGAATACCAAGCCGAATGTCAAAAAACTAAAGAGACTTGCCCATGTAGCCTCTTTTGGTAGAAAAGGCGGGTCCAACCAGAGGATCGTACCCGCCCCGAGGATGAGGGTGATGAGTGTTGCGAAAAAGCAGATGAGCCCTGATGTGATTGCCCCTGACAGCGGGACACCTCTCCGGACGTAGATGTAGAGGTGCCCGACTCCCCCGGTCTGGAAAGGCGTAATCGCAGAGACGCAGAGGGTCGCTAAATTCGCACGAATGCTGTCACGGAAGCGGATCGTTGGTGTCACTTTCCGGATGAAAATATGGAAACGCAGTGCTCCGAACAGCCAATCTACAAACATACACAGGCAAGCACCGAGAAGCATCTCAGTCTGCATCTCGCGAAAAACTCGCTTTATATCTTGACCACCGCTCCACAAAAAACTGACGAATAATCCAGCGAATGTAAACACCACAAAAAGAAGCGTCCCGCGAACCACATTTTCTCGGTTCAGGGAGCGGCTCAAGAATTCCTGCATTGAAAATTAAATTTCCTTATATTTAAAATACCTTGCGGTTCGGTAAGATCTATCGGTATTTCCAAGTACTTCTCCGTTGATCCGTCCCGGCGCGTTGCTTGGGACTACATTAAATCCAATTTGGACAACCGGCAAATCGACACAGAAACCTTAAATCTAAAATACCTACTTGGCGACGAGTGTCAGGTTTAGGCTAATGTCCATCGGCATTGCCGAGTGCGTCAACGCGCCGACGGAGATGAAGTCTACACCGGTCGCCGCTACGGCTTTTACAGTGTCAAGTGTAATTCCACCAGAGGCTTCCGTTACGGCGCGATTACTCACCTCTTGCACAACGCGCTGCATGAGACCCGGCGGCATATTGTCAAGGAGTAAGATATCCGCGCCCGCTTCGAGGGCTTCGTCAACCTGCTCGACGGTTTCAACCTCAACCTCAATCTTTGCTGTGTGTGGGACGGTTTGCCGTGCCCGTTGCACCGCATTACCAATCCCGCCCGCGGCAACGATATGATTGTCCTTGATCAGAACACCGTCATAGAGTCCAAATCGGTGGTTTTGCGCACGACCGACACGCACGGCGTATTTCTGCGCTGCCCGCCACCCCGCTGCGGTTTTCCGAGTGTCCACAATTTTAGTATCATAGCCAGCGACAGTTTCCACAAATTGGGCGGTGAGTGTGGCAATCCCAGAGAGCCGTTGCAGAAAGTTAAGGGCTGTCCGTTCTCCGATGAGAATGGTTTTGGCACTCCCTTGTACCTCTGCGATGGGTGTATCTGAGACGACTGCGTCACCCTCTTTGACAAGTCTGCGAAACGTGAGTGTCGCATCTAATTTCTCAAACACGCGCTCGGCGACCGGTAAGCCTGCGACAATCCCCTCACTCTTGGCAAGCAACGTGCCGATGCCCTTTTGTGTCGGCGGCACTGTTGCCTCTGTGGTTATATCGCCGATACCGATATCTTCTTCAAAAGCGAGTTCGATTAAGGGGTCTAATGCGCGAAGATTGAGCATATTTTTCGTTTTGAAACCGCCGTTAATACTCGATGATCTCTCCGTTGATATTGCCTGCCGCATCAATTGTAATCATGGCAAGTCCGAGTGCATTTGCCAAATCAAATCCTGATCGCCAAGCCGCTTCTTCTATCCCCGTTTCGACGACTAAATTGCCAAGCGGTTCCGAGTCATAGGTATGTATGAAAAGGTCGTAATAGTCGTCTGGTCCTGTTGCATTCTCGTATTCAGCGATGACTTCCAAGCCGATTTGCCACTCATGCTCTAACGACAGCCGATCGTTCTCTGAAAGTGGGTACCGTTCAAGGACACTTTCATAGCATTCCCGAGTTTCTTCTTCGAGTTCCTTAAGCCGTTGCTGTTTACGCTCAAGTTCTTGCGCAAAAAGTGCTTTGGCTCGTATTCGGGAGCGAGCTGCCGGGCCTCGCTTTCGTTTTCTTGATTTTTTTCCGCGTTTCATTGGTTAGAACCTTATTTGAGTAGGCGCGGTTTGAGACCGCGCCATTTCTGTCCTGGAGAGCCTTTAATACCGTTCTAGGTAAGGTGTTAGGAACTTCTTTGCATCTTCCGTGACATCCCATGCATTGGGCCAGAAACAGAGATCAATAGAAAACCAATCGCCATCGTACCCGGTTTCATCCATGATGACGGGGATAATTGCGTCGAAGTCCAGCACACCGTCTCCGAAGGGCGCGTGCGTGCTTGTTTCATCGTCGTGGAGCGTATTGTCCGAATCGATGAGGTGGAAGTGCCCGATTTGCCCCTTGAGTTGCCGTGCGAGATCAATCACACCGTTATCGCCGAGTGTCTCTGTTTCTCCAGCCTGTCTCGCACCGACGACTGCGCACATCTGCGCGTGGCATGTATCGAACATCACTTTGAAATTCGGATGATCGACGGCTTTCGGCATATTGATAATATCACTCGGTTTGTTGAACATAAATCCGGGTTCAAATTCCCAGAGCATCAGCACGCCGTGGTCTTCAGCGGCTTGTGCACACCGTCTCCAGACGGAGGCGATCCGATCCCATGCTTTTTCCCGCTCAACGCCTGGAATTCCTTCTTCGGGATCACTGACAGTATCTACCCGAATAGCAGGCGAGCCGAGGTCCAACGCGAGTTGAAGGTTCTGTCTGAACAGTTTGAAGTATTTATCGTCCTCTTGTGCTTCATCTGTACCGGGACCCGGATGCGACCAGAAGTCGGCAGCTAAGCCGGAAACTTCGAGTCCGTAAGAGGCGATCAAACCTTTAACGGCATCCCGGTCGCTTTTCATCGGGTAGTCATTGATGTCAATATGCGGTTTAAACGCGCCGATTTCGATCCCGTCGAATTCGAGTTCGCTGAGCCGTTTAACGACATCATCAAACGGGACAGGGTTATCTTCGTAGGGACCAAATGCGTAAGCCCAACTTCCAATCGACAATTTTTTTGCCATGCTTTACTCCAAATTTTAATGGCACAGGCTAACAGCCTATGCTACTGACACAGGCTAACAGCCTATACTACAAAAATGACACAGGCTAACAGCCTATGCTACAAAGTGTGTCTCGGTAGAGTAGCGTATACCTATGATATGTCCGTCACCAGCGTCCGAACCGCTGTTTCGAGTTCAAGGGTTATCTGCTCTACCGTTTCTCTTTTCTGTGCTTTATAGGTATCGTAGCAGTCTCGGAGATTTTTGGGGTCACCGACACGGAGTGATGCGACCCGCGGTCCCCGCATTTTTGCTGTACCAAACACTTCTCTTTCCAGACGGAGAATCACTTCGAGAAACCGCTCCTGGGAGGGTTCTTTGGCGACGTACCCGTCCGAAATCGCTATAAAATTAATTAATCGCTCCAAGTCCTGATAGAATTGTTGGAATTTATGGAGCAATTCTTCATTTTCAAATGGGTAATGGACTCAGTATACGGCGTATGCCTGCTACTTTAGAGGTTCGGCGGATAGCAACAGATGATCTCCATCGGCGTATCGCCGGTGCTAACGATGACGTAACTGGACAAGCAACGTGGGATGAAAACAGATTTGCCGCGCTTGAGCGGAACATCTTCAAAATCGCCGCGCAGTACGCCTTCGCCGCCCAACGTCACAAGTGCATAGAAGCCTTTGTCTGCCGGCATACTCAGCGTTGAATCTACTGTCAAACGTGAGCATCCGAAGAATTTTGAAGCTTCCTCTGGCACGATTCGGTCTTCACGGTTATCGCCTTCTGCTCGGACGAGTTCCGGGGTGCGTCGGATGTAGTTGTTGAGGTAATCCAATTCGAGTTTATCAAACTCAGCGGCATCTACCGCGAGGTCCCATCCGAGACCGAGGTGTCCATCATCTCTTTCAAACGGAAACCCTTCCCATTCGGCGAGGATATTCCAATCGGTGGGTTCCTGCGGTTCGAGGACACATAACCCTGTGCCGAGTGAATGCACTATCGGTGTGCGTAAGAAGTAGACTTCTCCGACCTTCGGTTCAACGACGTGCATGAGGCTTCGCAATGTGGGTACGTCTTGTGCCTCCATCAGCCGGCGGAATTCTGCTTTGTCCATGTCTTCTTTCCATCCGATCCAGGCTTTGGCACCCGGACGCGTGCCGATTAAGATCCATGCCTCATTTTTGCCGAACGGTGAGTTGAGATGTTCTTGTGCGAAATCCGGATTTGGATGCCAATGGATAGGGATATGCGCGCCTTCACCGACATCGAAAATCTTAAGGAGCACGCCTAATTCCGTGCCATATTTAGCGACGTGCGCGCCACCGAGTGTTTCTTCTGGAAATGCGTCGAGCAGTGCTTTCAGTAACACGACCTCACCGCTTGGGAGTTCGATGCGGCTCAGTCCTTTATCGGGTGGGTTGTCTCTGCCCGGGGTAATTGCGCGGTTTGTCGAGAATATCCATTCTTCGGAGTAATAGTCATCTTTCGGGTCGTCTTCACCCATAAACTCAGCACGGAGTTTCCCGCCGTTATAGAAGTGCAGGTAGGTGTTCGGTGCTAAGGCGATGGGCGCGTCTAACATTGACTTTAGTTCGTTTTGTGATGCCATATTGCTATCCTTTCTTTATCTTTACGGACTAAGGGTGTCGTTTGTGGGTTCCCTTGTTTGAAGTAAGTTTATCATTTTAGATAGAATTTTGTCAAGTCAATTTTGAGGGAGTTTGGAAGGATAAATTTGGGGTTTAGTCCTACTGCCATACATTCGTTTCTTACTGAATCCATGACTGTATATGCTCAGCAATCATTTCAATATCCGTTATGGTGCCATCCGCAATCTTAAAACCGAGTTCAATAATGGAATCATCAATATTGGAAAGACGGGAATAACCGTTCTGTTCTAAAAAACGGAGCGCGCACGTTAGACCGATACGTTTATTTCCGTCGAAAAATATGTGTCCTGTAATAATGTGATGGGCATATACCGCAGCTTTTTGAAATGGAGTCGGATACAACTCTGTATCACCAAATTTTGCATTGACTGCTTCGACTAAATAGTCTAATTGATCCTTATGCAAAAGTTGATGGTTCTCCACATGAGTCTCGGCAATGATTAGAATATCCTCAATCGTCAAATGTATCATAAGTTGCCGAGGGTCTTCCATGCGCGATCGTAGTCTCGTAATATCTTATCTACGGCAGTGATGGCATCGCTCCCCAGATTTCTTGCAGTTGCCAGATCTGATTTGGCTTTTTGCCGTTCTCCGAGGCGTAGAAACGCCCCACCGCGATTGTAATAGGCATCGGCATAATCGGGTTTAAGTTCTATCGCTTTGGTGTAGTCTTTAATAGCAAGTTCCAACTCACCTTTTTTGCTGTGAGCCAATCCGCGATTGTAATACGTCTCGGCACATTCTTGATTCAGTTCCTGCATCATTTTATCTCCTTCCAATGCGATTTACTTGAGGGTAATGATAACATGCAAAACGAGTGGATGTCAATCGAATCTCACAGCATAGTCAGGGACGTTTCGTTTTCGGTTTTTAGGGACTGCTGCTAAAAAGTTTAGCGATTTCGTCTGTTTCAAAAACGGGTAGCAGTTGTCGTGTACGGGTGGCATCTTCCAACCACAATCCGTGTGCAGGTGGCAAAAACTTTCCGATGATGTCCGCGCGGATACCCGCTTTGCTAAGAGCCTGACAAATTGCGTCGCTTTTTTCAGGTGCCGATGCTATCAACATGGCACCCGATGAAATGACACCGAGCGGATTAAGCCCAAACATATCACACAATGTCCGTGTGATGTCTCCATACAATATTGGCGACCCTAAAAGTTTATCTGAATAGACAACCACACCTAACTCGGCTGCGGTTGCCAACTCGGACACAGCAGTTGTGACACCACCCTCTGTCACGTCGTGCATAGCATGTACACCACCCGCCTCAATCGCGATTTGTGCATCCTTTAGCACAGAAATTCCCGGATCTACGAGATAGTGTTTCGCCTGTTCCAAGAATTGGGTATCGCACTTCTCACGCACCTGCTCTTCACGCTCACGCGCAATAATCGCAGTCGCTTCAATACCGATACCTTTCGTGAGAATTAATGCATCCCCTACACGAGCATCTGCTGAAGTGACTAAGGCGTTTTTATCGGTAACCCCCATCATTTGTCCTATAACAACGGGTTGTGTTACAGCTGGCGTAACTTCGGTATGCCCACCACACAGTGCGATGTCAAACGCTGCACAGGCTTGTGTGATTTGCGCCATAATGTCGCGAACCATTGCAGGAGTCGTCCCATCTTCGGGTAACAACAGGGTTACCAGCAACCATTTCGGCACGGCACCCATCGCTGCGATGTCGTTGCTATTGACGCATACCACATACCACCCAATATCCTCGGTTGCAAAGGTAATCGGATCACTGGTCGCAACGAGATAGTTGTCCTCTAACGCAATGACCGCCGCATCTTCCCCGAGTTGTGGACCGACAACCACACCTGTGCTGCTACTGGACGTGGGTAGGAGTTCTTTTAAAAAATCGTGTTTCAGTTTCCCAACAGGTAGATTCATAGTTTCCATTTTTTATCTATCCGAGCGTATCAGGAAGTAGATATTCCGACAGTTTTTTTCAGTTGCCTTATCGTTTCCCGGCGTTCCACATTTCGGCGCGGGTTATGAACACCATGGGGTCTTGCAACCATTCTCCATAACCGATGTTACCGTCATCGGTCAGATAGCCAAGCCCTTTATCAATGCAAGCGATAAGTTCAACATCTTCCACTGCGAGAGTAAAACCACCGTATTCGATCTGATCGTCAAGGGCAGTGACAACAAATGCCGCATCAGCATAGGTGGCATCCCGGTTGCCGATCTCGCCTCTCGCGATCGCGTCAATACTGCCTTCAGCGAGAGCGTCGAGCAGCTCCGATTCACCCGCTTCGGCTCCAAGATAAATAACCTGGGGCATGTTTTCTGAAGCCGGGTAGAGATGTCTCCTGTCAGCTAAGTTCACAGAAGCTCCCGCTGCAGTAATGGTATAATCCGGTGTTCCATCGGTGATAACAGTCCCTTGGGGTGTCTCAATGTGCGTTCCTTCGACGAGAACACCGTTGACATCAACAATCCCTGTAATCTCAAGCAAACGCGCTTCGCCTGTTGTGCCAGAAAGCACGCCAACGCGAACATCATGAGTGAGGGTGGCATAGTTAGAAAGTTGTTCGGCATCTTCAGCGCGGACCAAAAGCGATTGACGGAACTTGATATGCCCGGATGTAAAGGCGATGATCGGGGTGCCTGTTGCGTTTCGCGTTCGAGAATCCAAAATCGTGATGCCGCCGCCGATAATATCATATTCCGGATCGGCAGCCTTGAGCCAGATGTCGGGCCATTCAGCAATAGCCCTTCGAGAAAAAGACAAACCGAGAGTTTTCATGGTTTCAAGTGCTGTCAATAAATCTGCTTCATAGCCTCGATGTGTGTTAAATTTGTTAGAGGACGGATCAGCCTCGGCACTATAACTCACAGGTGCAAAATAGGCATAGAAGCCGAACTTGAGAACCCGTTTCTCATCGCTACAAATCACCTGCTTCATTGGTTGGTCAGCAGAAATAACCTTTTGAATTTGCTGACATCCTGACACTATAGAGGTTAGTAATAAGATTAGAGCTGTATAAAATGTACGATATCTGATAAAAATCGTTTGAAGTCGGTTTTGGTGAGATGCCATTGGAATTCTCCTAATAGTTGTGGGGCGCAAAGGGTAGGTTAGATAAAAATCTTATAGGTTCGTAAGCCGGATAGGGGGCCTATGATTGCCCAGGTGCTGCCGATGACGTAATCGCCTAAGATTAATCCTAAAAAGAGGGGTGCGACTTTGCGATGCAACCGCAAACCGCCGTGCCGTAGAATCATTAACTTCAGAAACCACGCCACGAAGAAGGCGAACCAAAAATAGTCCATCGCGAAACTGATTGCAAGCGCGTAACCCGCCGGGTGGAAGGGCCACCACAGGAAATGCATCCGCATATACATCATCACAAACGTCAGGAGCGCGCCGATGCCCATAAAACCGATGCCGACCATATTTGGCTCGGTTGGATTATGTAACCACCGCTGGAGCCGACCAAACGACTCTCTGCCGACCCATCCTTTGAAACCACCGGCTTTCGCTACCGCACCGTTTCGGAAGGTGATGTCCAAATTTGCCCAAAAGGTCGCCAGAATGCCGATGACAATCGCGATCAGCATCGCCACCCATAAACGTCGGTTGCCCATCCCCGTCGATTCTGCGAGTTTAAACGCCTCAATCTGGTTCGGCATCGGGTGATTGCGGTAACCGCGATTGAACCAGTAGAACAGCGACATAATCGTGAGGCTGCTCGTGTCAAACCGTCGGGTACCACCGACCGTCGCCAGCATGTCGTGTGGGTTAACGTAGTAAATCTCGTGCGGCGTGCCGAGTTCTGCTCGGACACGGGTGATGGCAAAGGAGAGCAGAAAATAAACACCAAAGAAAATGCCCGCAACCCATAACGTCATTCCCGCGAGAGAGGAGAAAATTCCAAGCGCGACGAGCGATCCCAGAATGCCTAAGAAGGCAGCGCGATACGGCATCGGTTCATTTGAATCATCGAGACGCGATGTGAACCCAAACACCTTTTTCAGCACTTCACTCAGGTGTCGCCGTGTGACCCAGACAGCAAGCAGAAAAAGCGCGATCCAGGCACCGTACGCCTGCTCGTTCAACGCCGGGAAATAACGGGTGCCGAGTGCCGCGGCGATGACAAATTCCGCTAAACGGACAACAAAGAAAAACCAGCACGAAAAGGAGAGATCCAACGGTAGGAAAAAGGCTAACCCAACAGCAAACGGGTAGACGGAGATCCGCGTTCCACGGATAGCACTCCACGGGCGTTCCGTGAAGATATTCTGGAACACGGCTGTCCGTTTGATATAAGGAATCTCTGGAAACTGTGGGAAGAGGTAGTGAACCCCGTTAATCACACCAATAGCTACGGCGATACTGAATCCCATCCACATCATTCGGTTCTTCAGGAGCAGGATCCCGCCGTCTTCCGAGAGTCGGAGCGGGAGTTGGATGATCGGATACGCTAATTTCTCCTGCTCTGCCCAGCGTCTTCGGACGAGTGTGTTGATGCAGAGCATCATGAACATCATAATGAGGAAAAAGAGTCCCCAGAACATTAATGGCTTTATCCAAACCGAGAAGTTATGCCGCGTATAGAAAGTCGATTCTCCCTCATAAAAGCCTTGCAGACTTTGCGCGTCGGAGATCGTGAGCCATGCCGGTAGATACCGAAAGAAAAGTGCCTGCCACTCGTTCTCCTCGGTTGCGAACCGGAACGGATGCGCGATGCTGCCGAACATGTTCTGCATCGTGTCGTGTCCAGCAAACGTACAGGAGATCGCCACCATAATGTAGATGGTGAGCAACTCCCCTTGTTGGAGCATCTGCGATGGCGCGAGTCGTTTCAACACACAGTTGGCAACCACACAGACAAACATGATGAAAACAGGTTGGATAAAAAGCGGGAGGCATGAACCGTCAAGCGAGTAGTACTTTACCTCAACAATCGTCATCCAATAGACATTGATCGGGATAAATAAAACGCCTAAAAGAAGCGAACGTCCAGTAACGCGTGCGGATGAGATCAAAGTTTTTTGTCCGTGCATTGTTAATAGTTATCAGTTATCATACCATTTCTAAAAGTTTATATTACATTAACCTGAAACCATCTCTACC
>VYCT01000259.1 GCA_009843785.1 Candidatus Poribacteria bacterium
GTGTCTAAACAAACCAAATTTGGTAAGTATGAGAGATTTTTAAACCTATAGGTCCAATTATTATGTCAAAACGTTCAGTTTGTGTCAATCAATTTTTAAAACCCAATTCTTTTTAGCGTGTCTCTCATAAAACTCACAACTATTTCTCTGATAACTGAATACCTCTGCATGCTTCTGCTTTTCGGTTGACATAAATTGTTCAGACGTGGTATCATATACTTCAGAATGAAGCCCGTAGACTTCAGTTCACGGTTATAGAAAAATACGATGCACTACTTAAAACAACGAAGGGCGTTACTCGCAAGCCCATCTCAAGAAGTAAGGAGGTTGGCGTTCATTCCGTACCTGATGGGTCGGTCTTGACGCTGTGAATTTTGATGAAACAGAGAAAGCGAATACTATCTATTTTTGGAGTCTTGCTGCTGCTTTCTATCGCGCCTTTCGCGCTTGCACAAAAAGCGTGGGAGACGGTGAGCGAATCCAAGTGGCAGGCTTCCTTTTCCGATGTCTTTTTTGTAGATGCACAACATGGATGGATTGTCGGTAGCAGTGCAACAATCCTACATACGAATGACGGCGGCACAACGTGGAACCAGCAACCCTTGCCGCTTGATGCTGAGCTAAAGAAAGTCCGTTTTATTAACCCACAAATCGGCTGGGCTGTCGGCGAAAACGGCACAGTACTGAAAACGACAGATGGTGGACAAACGTGGATGAAAAAGAACTCTGGCACTGGGACCGCGCTCTTAGCTGTCTCGTTCGTTGATGAGAAACACGGTTGGGCAAGTGGCGACGGCGGACTCATCATCAGCACCATGAACGGTGGCACAACTTGGATAAAACAGACCATTGACACCAACAATACGATTGAAGGTATTGATTTTGTGAGTCCTGAAGTCGGTTGGGCAGCTGGCGGCGGCGGCACCCTTCTACACACCACTGATGGTGGACAGAATTGGCAGTTCCAGACGAGTGCAACGGTCAACACACTTGATGCCCTTTTTATGCTAAACAATAAAGCAGGATGGGCTGTCGGGGCAGGGGGTGCTGTTGTCGGAACGGTTAACGGTAACAAGTGGGTCGTCCAAACGAGCAATGTCCCGAACTCCAACGGAATGCCTGAACCGATTTGGGATGTCCACTTCGCTGATGAAAATATTGGGATTGCCGCTGCCGAATTCGGTGTGATTCTGCGCACAAAAGACGGTGGCACAACTTGGGCACCCCTTGAAACGCGACCTGTTGCAGCTCGACTCCAAGGCATTCACATGATGAACGCAACCGAAGCATGGATCGTCGGAGATAAGGCAACAATCCTGCATACCACAGATGGCGGTGAAACCTGGGATATTATATCAAGTACGAGTGAACTGCGTGCTGTCTATTTCCACGACGATAGGCTCGGTTGGGCAGTCGGTGAAGCCGGAAGCGTTTTGCATACGACCGATGGCGGTGAAACCTGGAAACCCCAAAATAGTGGGAACGTTTTTGATCTCTTCGGCGTTGGCTTTGTTGATGAAAACAGAGGTTATGTCGTCGGAACCAACGCTGCATTGGCTGAAACAAAGGATGGTGGTAAAACTTGGGGAGACCTCAGCGATCCAGGAGATGAAGGGCACGGCACCGCCGAGCGGATTAAGTTTGAGGGAGACATGAGTTGGCTCAGCGCAATGGGCTCCTACGCTATGGATTTTGGCAGCCCTACACACGGGTGGGCGGTCGGTGAAATGGCCAGGGTTATGCACACAGCTGATGGCGGAGAGACTTGGAGGAATCAAGATGGTGCCGCTATGTTCGTCAATCTGTACGGGGCTCATTTCATTAATGGAAAGGTCGGCTGGGTCGTCGGAGATGCCGGCACTATCTCGAAAACGGTGGATGGCGGACAAACTTGGACACCTATCTCGCAAGGACCCACCTGGAACGATATCCATGCTATAGATGAACAGAACGCATGGGTCGCGGGTGAACAGGGGGCTATTATGGTAACCACAGATGGAGGCACTACGTGGATTGATCAAACTGTACCAACCCAGGAGAACCTTAAAGCTATTCTGTTCCGTGATGCTAAGGAAGGGTGGGCGGTCGGAGACAATGGCACAATCCTCTACACAAATGACGGTGGTGTCACTTGGCTATTGCAGCAATCGCCGACAAGAAACCATCTGCGCGACCTCGTTCAAACGCCAAGTGGTCAACTCTGGGCAATTGGCGACGCTACAACTATTATTCGGTATTAGAAACTATTTAGATACGGTATGGGTGGGGACCTCTTACCTACCCATATCCATCATTTCGCCCGTAGAGATGCACCTTCCTAAAAGTCCGTCTTTACTCAACACCGGAGGACACGACCGCGATGAAGCCATTACGGTTCTGCCACTTCGTATGTGTCGGAACCTTTTTACTACTTCTAATAAATCTCACATCTGTAGCACAAGAACCACGGGTTTTGACCTTAGAGAACAGTATTCAAATCGCCAAAGAGAGCAATCTAACGGTCCAAACTGCTGAACAGCACTTAAAAACTGCTGAGGCACAAGTTCGCTCTGCACGCGCAGGACTCTTGCCAAGGATCACAGCCAACGGTAATTATACTTATTTTAAGGATGTACAAAAGTCAGTCATCCAAGCCGACGGTGGGTTTGGGTTCCCGATGCCGGGCGGAGAAATGGACGAAATGGCACCACCGAGCACGGATAACGAGTCCGATCTGATTGAACTGGAATTTGGAGCACATCACAACGTTCAAGGCACTGTCAGTCTAACACAGCCCGTCTTTGCATGGGGACGTTACTATTACGGTTATCAAGCCGCAAAACTCAACTATCAAGCCGTACAACGCGACGTTGATGCCGCCTATAATCAGCTCCGTTTAGATGTATCTGAAGCGTTCTACGCTGTCTTAATCGCCCAAGAGTTTGTGAGGGTCGCACAGCAAAGCGTTTCCCTTGTTGAAAAGCAACTCGGGATCGCAGAGGCTTCGCTTAAAGCAGGTGCCGCAACTAACTTTGATGTCCTACGCGCAAAAGTCCAACTCGCAAATGCAAAATCCCAACTTGTGCGTGCCGAGAACGCCATCATTACCGCCAAAAACGCCTATAAAACAGTACTAAACGTCCCACTCGCCGAAGATGTGTCGGTTAAAGGCACACTTGAAATCCCAGAAAAACATCAAATGCTTGCCTTGAACCTTGATGCGCTGATAGAGCAGGCACTTAAAAATCGTCCTGAAGTACACCGCACGCAATTGAGTAAGTATGCTGCCCGCAAACAGGTTGACATCGCTAAAACGCGGAGTCGTCCTGACCTTGGGCTTTTTACAAACTACCAAATATCACAGAATGAAAGACTGACACAAATGAATAGGATTTGGAGCGTCGGTTTCCAAATCAATATCCCTATTTTTGATGGATTTGCGACGCGCGCAGCTGTCCAGCAATCTGAGTCCACTTTAAAGCATGTCCAATTAGGTGGAACCCAAGTCAAAGTTGGTGTTGAGTTTGAAGTGCGTAATGCCTATCTAAATCTCCTTGGTGCCCAAACACTTATTGATGTACAGCGTGAGGCAGTCGCTCAGGCACAGGAGAGTGTACGCATCGCAAATCTCCAATTTCAGAATGGTATCATTACCACCGTCGCATTGACCGACACCCAACTCGCGTTAGCACAAGCAGAAGTCAATCGACTTCAGGCATACCACGATTACGTCGTCGGTTTGGCAAGATTGGAAAAAGCGATAGGGGAAACATTACAATAAACAGACACGTTAACATAACGTTGGTTAAAAGGAGAAAGGAGAAAAAAATTGAAGAAAGTACTGATTATTATTCTCGCATTATTAGCAGTAGCGGCGATTCTTGCTGTACCACGATTTCTGAAACCGGAGAAACCTACAGCGGAAGAAGCTGAAGCCGCGGCGGTGCCTAAACCTGTCGAGGTGACAAGAGCAAAACGGGGCGAAATTCGTTCTGAACTTGAATTGTCCGGGACCATTCGAGCAGAATCGCAAGTCAGTGTTTTCCCCAAAATAGCGGGGCGGCTTATTGTATTAAACGTTGATGAAGGGGACAGCGTAAAAAAAGGCACACCGCTTGCGACTGTTGAGCATGAAGAATTAGAACTTGCTGTTCAACAAGCAGAAGCGACATTGGAAGCCGCGGAGACCGCTTATTCTCAAACAAAACAGCTCGCGAAGGTACGCGTACAGTCGCAGATTGCGCAAGCAAAAGCACAACTTCACGCCGCCGAGGTCGCCCTACAGCAAGTCGTGGATCTCTCTGAAATCCGGACGGTTACGCAAATAGATCAGGCACAAGCAGCCTTGGAATCGCTTGTCGCGAATCTTAAGAAAATTAAGAGCGGTGCCCGAGACGAAGACCGACGGCAGGCACAAGCAGGTTTGAATCAAGCCGATGCCAACCTTGCCAATGCCAAAAGTAATCACACGCGCATGCGCCAACTTTTCCAAAGTGGTGCTATTAGCCAGCAGTCTCTTGAAGGCGCGAAAACCCAATTGGACATCGGCATTGCGCAGCAGAAGATCGCTGCTGAACAACTTCAACTTATTGATAACGGCGCGCGTGCCGAGGATATCCAAGCAATGGAAGCACAGGTTCAACAAGCGGAGGCATCCTTACGGTTGGCGCAGACACAAGCTACCACAAGAACATGGGAGAAAGACATTGAACTCGCACGTTCTCAGGTTGAAACCGCACGGGCAGCTCTCACTTCCGCAGAAGCTTTAGAGACTGCGAAGAGTTGGGAAGCAGAGATTACCTCGGCGAAAACGGCACGTACACAGGCGGACGTTGCGCTCAAACTCGCACAGAAACGCCGCAAGGATGCTACAATTCATGCACCAATTTCTGGTATTATCTCCAAACGCTACTTGGATTTAGGGGGCATGGCACTTCCGGCAGCACCGCTTTTTGAAGTGGTTAGTATTGATACCGTCAAAGCTACCGTTGATGTAATTGAGGCACAGTTGAGCCAAGTGGCACTCAACCAGCAGGCATTGATAGAAATTGATGGCATAGATACCCCAATCTCCGGTACCATCGCTTTCATTAGCCCCACTTTAGAGGTCATGCGACGGACAGCCACTGTTGAAGTCCGTATTGACAACCCCGATCAAACCATTAAACCAGGGATGTTCGCGAAAGTTACCGTGCCTATCAAGGTGCATACGGATGCAATCCTCATCTCGCGTGTCTCGCTTATGAGTGATGTTGCCACAAAGGCACAAAACGTCTTTGTTGTTGAAGATGGTGTCATCCGCCGCCGACCCGTCGAGATCGGACTTTTGCGGGGCAGTGAGGCTGAAGTTCTCAATGGGATCATCGAAGGAGATGCTGTTGTTACGGCTGGGCAGCATTCTTTGAAAGATGGTGAGAATGTTAGGGTTGTCAACCCATAAACGTTTCTATTCGGAGTCATTCAGTTCTCTTGTAGGAGCGAGTGTTTTTGCTGGGGTGTTTCTTGTCGCTCGCGATATTACCGAAAAAATCGTCAACATCTGTGAACGAAAATCGGAATCAAAACCGAAAACTAAAGAGTCTTGACCTCGCACTAAAAAAGGCTTGATAAATTAACCGAATTCGTATAACATTGTGTCATAAATGCTGACAATACACACGTATCCGAAGCTTGAAAACTATATTAAGAGAATCTGAGCCGGAACCTATTTACCAGATACGTCCGAATTTAAGAGAGAGGTTGCCAGAACATTACTACAAAGAAGTCTTAGTTGGAAAGACAATGAAAGTTGAACAACTCTACGGTCCTAAAGTAAAATCCTTTCAGGTCCTTGAATTGGAGTACCTTTTACAAGAGGATTCGCCTGAGCTCTTCTTTTCGTTCGGCTTAAAAAAAGGCGGGCAGATAATTGTTACCCACGCACCAGCAAGACTTGACATTATGGGCGGCGTTGCTGATTATTGCGGCGCTAATGTCTTTGAGATGACACTTGACCGGACCGCAATTGCCGCGTGCCAAGCCAGAGAAGATAGAAATCTCTGCGCAATCACGCTCCGCGCCGGGAGTCAATTCAAACCCAACTTCCATTGCTCGCTTGATAATTTCTATACCGACGGTGTTCTCAAAACCTATCAACAGGTTCAAGATTATTTCAACCAAGAACCGAGCACCGCGTGGACGAGCTACATACTCGGTGGATTTTATGTGCTACTCAAGGAACGGAAGATTAACCAGTTACCACACGGTGCCACGATAGTTATTAAGAGCGATATTCCGATAGGCGGTGGGGTCGCTTCATCTGCCGCTGTTGAAGTCGCTACGTTGATGGCACTTAATCAACTCTATAATTTGGAATTGGGTGCCATGGAAATCGCGCGTCTCGCACAAATCGTTGAAAATCGGATCGCCGGCGCGCCTTGCGGTATTATGGATCAGGTGACTGCCGTCGCAGGCACCTCATCGAAAATTCTCTCAATTCTTTGTCAACCGGACAAAATTCTTGAATTCGTTTCAGCGCCTTTGAACGTCAGTTTTGTCGGTATCCATACAAAAGTACGGAGGAGCACCTCGAGCACTGCTTATATTGACACACGTATCGGTGCTTTTATGGGATTGGCTATTCTCAAAGCCGCTTTTGCCGCAGAAGCCGAAGCCGCTTCTCAAGGAGACAACTCTGCTCAAAAAATCTCGGAGGCATTGGCTAATAACTATCTCTGCAATGTTTCTGTACAGGAATTTCACGAGCGGTGTGAAACCCTATTGCCTGAACAGATGCATGGCGAAGCATTCCTTGAAAAGTATGGCGAAACCCTTGATACTGCTACGCAGGTAGATCGAAAGAAAATATATCCTGTGAAGAGCCGCGTAGAACACATGATTTATGAAAATGCGCGGACGCAACAATTTATTGCCGCTATAAAAAATGCGGGTAAAGATCCAGACCGCATCCAAGACTGTCTCAGGGAAGCGGGTAATCTTATGTATGAATCCAACGCGAGTTATCGGGATCTCGCAGGACTCGGTTCGCCTGAAGTTGATGGGCTTGTCAATATCGCTCGAAAAATTGGGGAACAAGGCGGCATCTACGGCGCAAAAATTACGGGTGGGGGCGGGGGCGGCACAGTTGCCTTACTCTGTCACGGCAGTGTAGAGAATTCGCTGACGCAAGTCCTCGCTGCCTACAAACTTGCTTGGGGGATTGACGGTGAACTCATCAGCGGGAACGCAGTGGGCGCGTCCGAATTCGGGCATATTTTGTGGGGATTAAAGGAGAGCGAACCGCCAACACATTTCTAACGAACGGCTATCAGCACTCGAGGCGGTGACCACGCAACCTTTCAGTTTTCGGTACGACTCTGGGGCATAAATGGGCTATCTCTATAAGGAACATATTCAATGACCAGAAACCCACCGATTACTGACTGCTGATAGCCAACTGCTCTAAAGAAAGTGGAAATAAACTGTGCAAAACATAGACGAGCAAAATCGACACCGCGCATCCGGTGTCACATGGCGTGCCATACTCATTGCTATTTTTTTAATTCCGCCTAATGTTTTTTGGGTTATTGAAGTTGAATGTGTTTGGCATTCCGGACATCCAACGACCATCTCCCTGTTCTGGAACGTCGTTCTTAACATCTTTTTTCTAATCCTGATAAACCTCTTCCTGAAGCGTGTCGCGCCACGGTCGGCGTTGACACAAGGGGAGATGATTACCATCTACGCTATGCTCTCTATCGCATCAGGTTTGGCAGGACACGATACATTAGCCTTGACAATTCCAGCACTCCCGCACGCATTCTGGTTCGCGACAATTGAGAACGACTGGGCAGACATGTTCCACAGTTATATACCACAACACCTCGTCGTCGCGGATAGAGAGCTTATCCGAGGATTCTATGAAGGCAACACGCCCTTTTACAATGCTAAAATTGGCGGGGCTTGGATAATGCCGACTTTGTGGTGGACTTCGCTTGTTCTTGCCCTCGGCACTATCATGATTTGTATAAATGTCCTTATTCGGAAACAGTGGACAGAACACGAGAAATTAGCATACCCGATCATCCAACTTCCGATGGCGATTACGGAGGGCGGCGGTGCTGCAAAGCTTTTCCGAAATCGTATCCTATGGTATGGGTTCATCGCGGCTGCGCTATTGAATGTTTGGCACGGCTTGGCACACTTCTTCCCCGTACTTCCAGACTTCAGTGTCCGGCATAACGCCCGTAATTGGGGCAGATTCTTCACCGAAAAACCGTGGAACGCTGTCGGCGGTATCCCTGTACCGCTCTACCCGTTTGTAATCGGCTTAGGGTTCCTTTTACCGCTGGATCTTTCCTTTTCTATGTGGTTTTTCTACCTATTCGAGAAGGCACAGCGCGTTTTTGGCAGTGCAGTCGGAATTCCAGCACCGTTCCCGTATGGGAGTGAGCAATCAATCGGCGGCTGGATGGCGATCTTTGTGATCGCTATCCTTGTAACACGGAAGCACATTACAAACGTGGTGCGCACAATCTTGGGCAGACCCGGTGGTATTGACGATTCACAGGAGCCTATCCGATATCGAACAGCCCTGCTTCTCATTGTGCTCTCAAGTCTTTTTATTATCTGGTTTTGTCTGAAGGCAGGAATGACCCTCCCAATTATTCTCCCTTTCTTTGCCTTTTTTTCTGCCATTTCGATTGCCATTACACGCGTCCGCGCCGAACTCGGTCCTCCCGCTCATGAAATGGCAGGCATGTGTAACGCACAACAGTTCTTAATCAATATCCTCGGCACGCGGCGCATCGGACCGAATAACTTGACGGTTTTTCCATACTTCTGGTTTTTTAGCGGGCGTGGATATCGTGAACATATCATGCCGCATCAACTTGAAGCGTTCAAGATGGCAGAACGGGCAAATATGAATACAAAACGCTTGGTGCTGGCGATGATCATTGCTGTCATTCTCGGATCCCTCGCCTCGTTTTGGGCGACGCTCAGTGAACTCTATCGGCTCGGCGGCGCAATTACAGGCGCAGGTGGTGGTATCGGACCTTCAGTTGGGCATATCGGGCAATTCGGCTGGCTTGCTGGTCTATTCGCTTTCCCGCGCGACCCTGATGTCACCGCAATGGGTTTCATGGCAGGAGGGATGGGCTTCACCTTTTTCCTAATGCTTATGCGGATGCGTTTTATCTGGTGGCCCCTCCATCCAGCAGGTTACCCGATTTCCATGACCGGTGGTGTCGGCTATTTTTGGAGTTGTCTCGTCATTAGCAGCTTCCTCAAATGGTTGGCACTCCGATTCGGGGGACCCAGCACTTATCGAACAATGGTTTTCTTCTTCTTCGGGGTCATTCTCGGTGAATACTGCGTAGGCGCATTCTGGAGTGTCCTGAGTGTCATTATCCGCGAACCGATCTACGACTTTGCACCGGGTTAGTTTTTAATTTTCCTTAAAAAAATAATTTTGAAGATATGTGCTTGACACCTTCACAAAACAGTCAAAACCCAACGCTGTATGGTTCTACCTATGATAAAAATTCGATTCTTTTACTTTACTATTCTAATAGCAAGTCTCATTCCTATCACAACATCCCTCGCTGCGGACGAAGGCGCACACGCCGCTGAATTCCTCAGCCACGGCGTAGGCGCGCGCGCACTCGGAATGGGCAGTGCCTTTGTCGCTATCGCTGACGACGCAACCGCTACCTATTGGAACCCCGCAGGACTTACAAAAGTTAAGAAACACAGCTTCTCAGCGATGTATTCCGATACCTTTAGCACCGGCGACGGCAGTTGGCTCAGTAGAGGCTTGGTCGCCTACAATTTCCTCAACTACGTCTATCAGATTGAGGACATCGGCAGCCTCGGTCTCAGTTGGATCCGGCTCGGTGTAGACGATATACCACGCACCACTTTCATTGACATCAACAATAATGGTGTACTCGGTGATTACCACGACATTAACAATAACGGTATCAAAGATGACGGCGAACTCTATATTGACAAACCTGAAGTCGCAGAGTATTTCAGTAATACCGATAATGCGCTACTTATCTCTTATGCACGTCAAGTCCACGCTATGGTATCCGTCGGTGGCAATCTTAAACTCCTCAACCAGTCCATCTTTGAGTATGGCGGCAACGGCTTCGGCATTGACATCGGTCTCATTGTGGAACCCTACAAAGGTTTACGTGTCGGGGCGATGTTATTGGATGCAACAGGAACACAAATTCAATGGAATACGCCTGACACACCGACATTCACCCGAACACGGCGACTCCGATTTGGCACTGCTTACCATTTCGCCGTTCCACGCCTCGGTAGAGGGGCTATCGGGGTCGATTTTGAAACCGATCAAGCTGACCTTGAAGAAGGTAGCGATGGCGGCGGCATTATATCACGTGTAGGCGCAGAATATTGGCTCTTTGACATCATCGCACTCCGTGGCGGATGGAACGGACACGGACTCTCAGCAGGTGCCGGACTCCGGGTCAAGGTAAATACCATGTCGTTCTTCATCAACTATGCCTTCAACACCCACACCCTCGGTGCTTCACAGCGCATCTCTGTCTCTGGCGAATTTTAACATAGTATAGGACTTACGCAATAATTTAAAAAATGTGTTATACTCTGATATTATGACGAGTATTAACCTTTCTGAAAAGAGACAGCCGCTGTTAATTGTGCATATCAAAAAGTTTCCGAGAGATCAACAAGTGAAGTTGTTTCGGATCGCGTCTGCCTCCGGGCGCACGGAAGACATTGTGACCAACGATTTATCTCAATCGGATGTGCCTGCGACGCAGCAGGAATGTCGCGTTCGCTGGAAGATTGAGCAACTTCATCGTGAACTCAAGCAAACAACAGGTATCAGCAAGTGTCAAAGTCGTCAACATCGTGGACAACGCAATCATATTGCTTGCTGTTTATGAGTCTGGGTAAGTTTGATGCGTGCTGCACGTGCGATGGGTCAGACGTATCTACCCCGGACAGGCTCAGCTCATGTTGCTGCATGAGGATCCCGGCGGTATACCCTTTCTACCGGAATACGAAATCTTTTCCGTTAGCGTTGAAGGGCTGACTTTCTATCGAGAAGGGTTGACTTTCTATCCAAACGACATATCTGCGGACCCTTGCGCTCAGGCTACTTTTTTAATTCCGTCGGGTGCGCGCATCGAAAACGTAGAAGTCATCGTACAACAGCGGATGCCAAACCCAGATGAAGATCAGGAACTGTAACATGTTATTTTATCGTATCAAGTGTCTTGTCATTTTGGTTTTATGTGTGGGTGTTTTCGGGGGCGGGTGTTCTCGCGATGAAGGCGAAGTTAACGTTAGCCCTCTAAGAATTTGCCTTATCTCTGTTTCCAAAGAGAGACCTGCTCAAGTGGAACTGCGTGTCACTGCACCGATAAACGGCGGTATAGTCATACCTCTTGCAAATGTAGATGTTGAGCGGGAAGAAAATCGGATATTCCTCACAGCAACGGCTTCCGAGAAACTTTTTGGACCGGTTGAGGGCGATATCTTCGATGGTATAGGTATACTTTACGGCTCCGTAATTTTCAAGGGGCTCACGATCGGTGAATATGAAATTATATTTACAACGGGTCGGAATGTCTATAACGAAAATGGTTATCGCTTTCCCGGATTTTTTTTGCGTATCGAAGAGGAAACCGCCTATTTGTTCACGGCAATGGATAATAAAAGATATGACTGTCTCGGTGAGTGGTAGGGTCATTCAATTCTCGATTTGGATCTTGGTTTTGCTTTACATAGGTGAATATTCTTAGGAAAAATCGCGAGCACAGCTCGCTCCTACAGCAGAAAAATATTCACGG
>VYCT01000390.1 GCA_009843785.1 Candidatus Poribacteria bacterium
CATATCTTCTGTATTGGGAGTCTTGTGCTCTTATTACTCATCGGTTTTGCTGGAATTACGCAATCTATGAGTGTAACGTCGTATGAAGTTGACACTGCACATTCAATGATACTTTTTCGCGCAAAACATAATGGCGTTACCTACAATTACGGCAGATTCAACGAATTCACCGGTAAGATCATGATGGGTGCAACGGATCCGAGCGGTCATTCTGAGAGCATGGTAGAATTTGAAGTCAAAGCAGCAAGCGTTGATACTGGCAACGAAAAACGCGACCAACATCTCAGAAGTTCGGACTTCTTCAGTGCAAAACAGTTTCCCGTAATTACCTTCAAAAGCACGAAAGTTAGTGCGAAGGAAGACAAAAAGGATGTACTGGAGGTTACGGGCGACCTTGAGTTACACGGTGTTAAGAAATCAATCACAGTGGATGTCGAAATTACGGGGCGCGCTACAGGCAGAGATGGTGAATCTCTCATCGGGTTTGAGAGCATTTTCACGATTAAGCGGAGCGAGTATGGCATGACTTACGGCATGGGAGGCATTAGTGACGATATCCAGTTGACCGTCAGCATCGAAGGAAAAGAAAAATAGGCATGCGTTTACGGTGAAAAAAGAGCTTTTGGTTGACGGGGTCGCCAATCTCTTCAGCGGGGATATCGGCAATGTCAATATTCAAACAACTTGTTCTCGGTCTATTTCTACCAGCCATCGTTGGGGGTGGGATTTTTATTTTCGCAAACATCCTTGCCGCTAAAAGAGCCCGCGATCCGACCGAGGAACGGAACGGTTTATTTTCGGGATGGCTCATTGCTGCCGCGCTGAGTGTTGGTTATATCGTCGGGTATATCGGCTTAGAAGGGTTCCCGCCGTTCCCAGCACGAGAAGGAGTCCATTGGCTTTTCTATCTCGCGCTTATTGGGTTTATCTTAGGTGTCTTTTGGCATCTCGCGCTATGGGGACGTTTGATTTCACAAGTAGTGGTATCAATTGTTGTACCGCGACTACTTTTGGGGTCAATGTTCAAGTACAGCTGGGGTCAGGTTGAAGGCATCATCTGGTGGGTGTGCCTTGCCGTTACGATTTTTATCTTTTGGCAGATAGCCCAAGAGAGTTTTGTCGTATTGCCATCGGGTGCTTGGAGTCCGTTTGTCTATTTTGGACTTTCTGGTGGAACTGCACTGATCCTTGCAGTTTCTGGGAGTTTACGGTTGGCACAGCATGCTGGTATTCTGGTAGCAATTTTCGCTGCGAGTTGGATTGTCACGCTTTTTCTACGATCTGATGCCAAAGTACGCGTGTTTCCGATCGCGGCATCCGCAGTTATAACACTTGCGTTTGCAGGTATCTGGATGAACGGTTATTTCTATGAAGAAGTTCCGGTAGTGAGTGCTGTCCTACTATTGCTCTCGCTATTCTTAGCACCCGTTGGACGGATAGAAACAATTCAGAGGCTCGGTGCGAGGCGTTCCGCTTTTGTTCAGGTAGCAGTTATTGCGTTGCCCGTTCTTATCGCAATAGGTATTGCTGTGGCGCGTTCTGGTCTTTTTGGTGAAAACAACGGTTATTAAAATGTGAACATAAGACTGGAACAGTTTGTCTAAATAGTTGGTGTTATATTATTAAATCTGCCCGATCTCGTGCAATTGGGTATACCGTATGCCCGATTTTGTGCGGTTTTTTCTTTATATTTTACCAAAATAGGGTGGCACGGAATTTGCTGACAGTTACGTGAGTCTCAACTTAAATAGAACATCTCGCGGAGAAGGTCTCATTTCGCATGTGTCTGAAGATCCAACCACCTTCTCGGCTTTCAAAAGACAACAACGACCGGAGGTAAATAATGAACTTTGTACGGAATCTGAATTTTGGTGTATTTTTTAAGCCGACACTCGTTCTTAGGAGCCTTGTCATAGCCTTTTTACTCGGTGTCTTGTTCCTTTTTAACGGCTGCGTCAAGATGGAGGCGACGCGGAAAGCGGATTGGGAGACACATTTCACAGATCTCCACTTTGTCAACCACAAACAGGGATGGATTGTCGGAGAGGGTGGTCTGATAGTCCACACGGCAGATAGCGGAAAGACGTGGAAGCAGCAGGAAGTTGATACAACAAGTCCTGGATTTCGCATGCCTGATGCCTCGTTAGATTTCAAAGCGGTTTATTTTACGAACGCGCAGAACGGATGGGCAGTCGGCGATGAAGGGTTAGTTGCAGCAACTGACGATGGCGGTAGACACTGGTCGTTGCAAAAGAGTGGTACCTCTGCAATGCTCCTTGATGTCTTTTTTGCGAACTCAAACGAAGGTTGGATCGTTGGCGAAGATTCGGATGTCCTCTATACTAAAAACGGTGGAAAAGAATGGAGACGCTACGAGTATGTTAGCGAATTTATGCTCAATGGGGTCTGGTTCGTTGATGATTCAAGCGGATGGGTTGTGGGTACACACGATAGAATTTTTCATACCAAGACGGGTGGCGAAGCGTGGCGCGAACAGAGCAACCGCTTTGAAGGTGAACGCGATCGGATGATCAATGATAATAAACAGGTATTTTTCATCAGCGACAACGAAGGTTGGATCGTTGGCAGTGACGGCTCCATCTTCCATACGACGACTGGTGGTGCTAATTGGGAGCGTCAAGACAGTCGTATCCCGTTGATTAATGGACACGTCCGAGATACTATCAATAGCATCCATTTTACAGACGAAAACTATGGGGTCGCCGTGGCGGATGTCGGCTTTATTACGCGTACCGAGGATGGTGGCGACAATTGGCAATTGATGGAGAGCGGCACCGAAAACAATTTGACAGGCATCCAGTTCACTACACCAACAGAGGCGTGGGCTGTCGGATGGTATGGTACGATTCTGCACACGACAGATGCCGGTGCGACATGGGAGATGACGAGCGGTACGACAGCGAACGATTTACAGAATGTGCAGTTTACGGATGCCAACCGTGCAATTGCGGTCGGTAGACGTGGCACGATGGCGATGAGCAACGACGGTGGACAGACATGGAACGAAATTGAGACAGATATCTGGGACGGCATTTGGAACATCTACTTCGCGACTGATAAACACGGTTGGGCAGTCGGTGAACGCGGGCTTATTGTCCATACGAATGACGGCGGCATGAATTGGGAACGTCAGCGCGGACCCACCTCCTTTACACTTCGTTCTGTCCACTTTGTTAGCCCTCAGGTTGGTTGGATTGTAGGCGATATTGGGAGTATTATACATACGATTGATGGCGGCAAAACATGGCTCCCACAAACCGCAACCGGGGATTTCTTCTCGCTCATGCTAAAGGGTGTATTTTTCCTTGATGAAAAGAAAGGTTGGGCGATTGGATGGCCGGGGGTTTGTCTTGCAACAGAAGACGGTGGTTTGACATGGAACCAACAGACGACTGGTACCTTCAATGAACTCTACGCTGTCTATTTCGCAGATGAAAACACTGGATGGATCGTTGGACAGTTCGGCGAGATTTTACATACAAAAAACGGCGGGAAAAAGTGGAATTTCCAGCGCAGCGGGTCTCAAGAGAATCTGAATAAACTCTATTTTGCGGATACACAGCACGGTTTAATCGTTGGAGATAACGGCGTGATGCTTACCACCACTAACGGTGGGAAAAAATGGGAGATGCAGGAGAGTGGTACGGACAATGACCTTTACGGCTTAGCACTCTCACCTGATGGTGTTGTGGCTGTCGGTAAAGGCGGGATTGCGATGCGGTATTCAGTTGAAGAGGCACAATTGCCTGCCAAATTGCCGCCTGTTGCCGAAGAGACTGAAATCGTCGCTGCCGAAGAAGAAGCTCCGGTTGAACCCGTTGCTTACCATTGGGATATTATCCGTCAGGCGGCTTGGCGCACTGATTTTGCAGATACGCACTTTGTAGATGCCCAAAATGGCTGGGCAGTCGGTTCCGGTGGTGTTATCGCCCATACTACGGATGGCGGGAAAACGTGGCTACCGCAACATAGCGGTGTCAGTGAAAATCTGCGCGAAGTGGAATTTGTTGATGCGAACCATGGAAGGGCCCTCGGTTCTGGCACTTTACTCCAGACAGAAAATGGTGGTGAAACCTGGCGGCCAATTCTTCAAGCAACTAAGCAAAACCTTCCACGTGTGAGCACGATGCACTTCCTGAACGCCGAAGAGGGATGGCTTGGCGCATCAATTGGGCAGACCTTGCATACCACGGATGGCGGCAAGACGTGGAAAGTCCAAAAAACCGGAACAACAACAGGAAACATCACCGATCTCCATTTCATCAATAGTCAAGTAGGGTGGGCAGTCACTCCGCAACGTCGAGACGGTGGATTTATCCTTCACACAGTTGATGGCGGAGACTACTGGAAAATTCAGGCGAAGACCAATCAACCCGGTATCGCTGTTCACTTTGCCGACGAAAACCGCGGTTGGGTCATCCTCGGTAACGGGAACTCCTTGTTGACTGAAGATGGCGGCGAAACATGGAAATTGAAGACCACGTCACAAAGCACACGCGGCTTACGACGTGTTACCTTCCATTCGCATACAAAAGCGTGGGGACTGGGTGGCGGCGGTGCATATATCACCGAAGACCAAGGGGTGAATTGGAAGGCGATCCCGGTCGCTACAAGAGACGAGATACTCGCCATGCGACAACCTGATCCAGCGATACCCGAAGAACCCGCGCCAGAAACAGAAAAAGATGAATCGGAAGATGAGGTTGCTGAGGGCCCCACGTTAGCGTATGACGAGACACCGGAGGAAATACAAAATCGGCTTCGAGCAGAGAGACAACGTCCGGGGCGTCTGGCACCTGAAGGTGAACTTCCAGCTAACGCGGAGCAGGCAACGCCTGCACCCGCAGAGCAACAACCGCCTCCACCGCCGGAACCCAGAGGCCGCGGACGCGGCGGTCGCCGAATTGCGAGCGTGTATTTCCTTGATACGGAACATGCATGGGCAGTTGGCAGTGCTGGCAGTATTTACTACTCCGCAGATGGTGGGAAGACATGGGAGCGTCAACTCGGTGAACAAGAACGCAGCGATTTCCGAGAGGTGCTTTTCTACGATGACAAAAACGGTTGGATCGCAGGTGACGGGGGTATGTTATTGGAAACTCAAGACGGTGGAGAAACGTGGCAGAAACTCCGAAGTCAAACGCGTCAACGCTTCATCGGTATACACTTCGCAAGCTTAGAGCCGAAATGGGGATGGGCAATGCAACGTGATGGGACTGTGCTGTACACGACAGATGGCAACATTTGGACAGCAGGGGACACACCTGAACGTCCGCCGTTTATGGAAGACGATCCGCCTGGTAATTTCTCGCTAAACGACGTTGCTTTTGGTAAGTTCTCTGAAGGCTGGGCAGTCGGACAATTCGGGGACATTATCCACAATAAAGACGGCGGTCCTACATGGACCCTTCAACGGACGACTGCAAACGATAGGCTTACGAGTGTGGATATGAAATTCGCACCGCTCGGTTGGGCAGTCGGGCAAGGGGGTGTCACGCAGCGAACTATTAACGGCGGCCAATATTGGCGGATGCATGAAACGAAAACGAACTACGATCTCAACGCCGTTTCATTTATAACCAAGCGGAAAGGATGGGCAGCGGGTGAGGCAGGCATCGTCCTCAGGACAATTGATGGTGGCTTCACGTGGGAACCTATATTGACGGGTGTTCCCAAAGACCTTCACGGCATCGTTTCGCTCTCGGAACAGGAGGTTTACGCGGTTGGCAATGAAGGAACGATTGTCCGCTCAACCGATGGCGGTGAGACCTGGGAACAGGAACATACCGATATTGATAACAACTTGTATGTTATTACCCGTTCCAAGGACGGTAAAGCCTTATGGGTCGTTGGACAGTGGGGTGTTGTACTCCGTCGGCAGTTAGAGACACAGGAGAAGATATCAATGCGGTAGGTTCTGCCGTTTAGATGTGTATAGGCGGGTCGTTGGGCTCGCCTATGTCCGTTATGTGTCCTATGCGGACGCATTAGAAAAATTTGACGCGGTCGATAAGACATGCTATACTCTATGCAGAATGGATAATTTTAACTTCGTTGACCTCTTTGCTGGCATCGGTGGGATTCGCATTCCGTTTGAAAAATCAGGCGGAACGTGCGTGTTTAGTTCTGAGTGGGATAAATATGCCCAGCAGACCTACGCTTATAACTTTGGCGAGGCACCCACTGGTGACATCACCCAAATTAAGGAAACCGACATCCCGGACCACGATGTTCTATTGGCAGGATTTCCATGCCAACCCTTTAGCATTATTGGGGATAAACAAGGCTTTGAAGACACGCGCGGCACCCTGTTTTTTGACATCGTTCGGATTTTGAAGCAGAAGCAGCCGAGTGCGTTCCTCCTTGAAAATGTCAAGCAGCTACTTACACACAATAAAGGGCAGACTTTCGCGGTTATACAAGAACAGTTGTCCCGATTGGGGTATACCACTTATCACGAAGTGTTGAATGCTCTGGACTTCGGACTTCCACAAAAGCGGGAACGGATTTTCATTATTGGGTTTCGCGAGCCGATAGCATTTGAATTTCCAAAGCCTATCGGTGTGTATAAACCGCTCTCAGAGGTATTAGAGCCTGACGAAGACATTGAACCGAGTCTTTTCGCGTCAGAGCGAATCCAAAAGTCCCGACGTGAAAAGTGCAAATGCACGCCGTTTTTCCCTTCTATTTGGCATGAAAATAAGGGAGGTAACATTTCGGTTTTACCTTTTTCGTGTGCGTTAAGAGCGGGTGCCTCCTATAATTACCTTTTAGTGAACGGTGTTCGGCGGCTTTCGGGTAGGGAGATGCTTCGTCTACAAGGATTTCCTGAAGACTTCAAAATTACAGGCAATATGATGCAGATTAGAAAACAGACCGGAAATAGTGTCGCTATTCCTGTTGTTCACGCTATCACCCAAAAAATGTTGCAGGCGTTAGAACAACGTAAACCGATGATACAACCTGAGGAACAATTGCTTCTCTTTGAAAACAGAATCAATGCCTATGCCTAATGGACAATCAAACAGCCAAAGACCAACTTGATACTGTTATCAGAAAAGCCAGAGTTCATTTCTACAAACCGATACAAATTGCGGAAATACTTCATAGAGATAGAATCGAAAAAGATATTGACCTTGGCGATTTAGAAACTTATCGAACACCTTCAAGAAAATGGCGAGACGAAATTTCTCTCAGGTTTATTGGACGGATCTCTACATCAAGTGCAAGGTATCAAGACGACCTTTTTAACGCCAACGCTACACCTCCAACAGTTTTATCGCAATTGGCTAAAATAAATAGAGACAGTAACGGTGCGGTTGAAGCCTATATTTATACTGCTTTAAGAAATCGACTCTCCCAAATGTCATCGGGTCTATCCATCGTCTTACAATCGGATAACAACTCTTTTACACTAAGGAACTTCATAGATAGTTTTACACGGGATCCTGGACTCTCACGAAGTGTTGATAAGATCTTTGAGATTGTAGTTTATGCCTTATTTTCGACGCTACTGGAAGTCCTTGACGTTAAAATAGGCGTACGAATTGACAACATAAACAATACGGTTCTTAGCGAGTTTTCCGATTTCACAGAAAAGGTCCTGGGATTGTCCGAAGACACGCCAGAACTATACCAAGCAGCAAAGGTTTATAGGGTAGGTGTCACCAACGCGGCAGACAGAGGTCTTGATATGTGGGCTAATTTTGGGGTAGCCATTCAGATAAAGCACATATCTCTTACACCTACAACAATCAAGGACATAAGTAATGCCATTTCAGCAGATCGGATAATTATCGTCTGCAAGGAATCTGAGAAAGATGTTCTTGTATCTGTTCTAAAACAATTTGGCAGTGCCAGTCGAATCCAGAGCGTGATAACCGAGGATGAACTTGAGGAGTGGTACGAAAAAGCATTGCGTGGACAGTCATCCGAATTAATTGGTAGTAAAATATTGCAAAAACTCGCAAATGAAATAAAAGTTGAGTTCCCATCAACTACCTCAGAATTTGATAATTTTTTCAAAGAACGTGGCTACGATCACTTATCATCTGTTGATTTTTGATAACCTCAGATTTGGTAATTAGGAAGTTTTAAAATGAAATCGAAATCCAGTAAAGCGTTTCTTGTTTCAGTTCTATTGCATCTCGGTATCGGAGTGCTTGGACTCTTCTATTGGTTTAGTACGGCTCCGATGCGAGAAACGTCGAGTATTAACGCCTTGTTTGTTAGGGAAGAAAAACCGAAAGTCAGACGTGTGACACCACCGAAACGTGCTCAAATTGTCAAGGAAAAGACCCGCGATGTTAGCCAGCAACGTCTGAAAATCCTTACGAGCAACGCGCCTGTCAGCAGCCGTGGGGTGGTTTCCGCAGCGGAGCCCGCACCGTTCCAGCAATTCGACAACAAAGACTTAGTCGAACCCATTGGCCCCACCGCAACATCTGTCGAATTTGACAATGTGCCTCGTGTGCAAAAGGTTATTGAACGCCCTTTTGTCAAAGAGGAGAAAGTCGAAACCCGATATAAAAGCAGATTAGTGAAATTCATCGAAGCACAAGAGGGCCCGCAGCGGATTGTCTACTGCGTGGATTTGTCAACCAGTATGCAAAACCTACCTCCGCACAAACTCAAGAAGATTATAGACCTCATGCGAGATTCGCTGACTTTCCTTGAGCCACACGATAGTTTTAATATTGTTGGATTTAGTACGGAGTTGGTCGTTTACAAAGAAAACTTTGTTCCGGTAACCGATGAAACAGTTGCCGCGTCGTCAAACTATCTCGCCGACATTCAACCCGAAATCCACACAAAAGGTACCGATCACGACATGCTAACGGCATTGACGGCAATCGCCAAAACCTCACCGACCCTCGTTGTCCTCTTCAGCGATGGCATTCCTACCACTATTGAGGGACCAGATCTGACGCTCGTGGGTCAATACGCCACAGGCAATGGACGCATTTTTGCGATGGGCATCGGGATGTCCCCCAATTTCCCCGGCGCAGTGATGTTGAAACGTCTTGCTACAGTCAGTCAGGGAGATTTGTGGCTGGTTGATAGAGGCAGATAGGGGAACACTGCATGCAGCAAGACAGCCTTACGCGTGCCGAAGAAATTTCCCAAGGTTTATATCCGCACCAAATAGAAGGGATCGCTTTTCTGCTCGGTCGCCGTCGTGCGCTCCTTGCTGATGATATGGGACTCGGTAAAACGCGTCAGTCGGTGATAGCGATGGTTGAAGCGGAAGGGGAAGGGCCTTACCTTGTGATCTGTCCTGCCTCTATTAAACGCAACTGGGCACGTGAAATCGAAATCGTTTTCCCTGATGCCGAACCCACCATTGTTGGTCCCGGACCGCTCCCGCCTATAAATTATTGTGGTTGGATTATTGTCAACTATGAAATTCTCGGTAAACACCTTGAGAAACTCCTTGCGTTCGACTGGAAAGGCGTTGTTTTTGACGAAGCACATTACCTAAAAAATTATCAGAGTCAGCGGAGTCGAAACGCATCAAAACTGGTTAAAGAGATTAAACGTGACCCGGTAGTCCATGCGTTAACCGGTACACCAATGACAAGCCGTCCCCGGGATCTTTTTCCGCTGCTGCAGATTCTGGATCACCCTCTCGGAAAGAGTTTCCTGAGTTTTGCGAAACGTTATTGTGAGGCGTATCAAGGAGACTTCGGATTAGTAGCAGATGGTGCAAGCAACCTTGAGGAATTGACTGTGCAACTCCACGGTGTCATGCTGCGCCGCACAAAAGATGAGGTATTAGACCTTCCACCGAAGGTGCGAACCTGGATGGACATTGAACTGCACCCCTACGCCATCCAGCACTTCAACCGATTGGTACAAAACTTCATATCCAAATTTGACACACCTGAAGCCATTGATGGGACACCAGAATCTGTTGGTTTATCACCAGCACACCGCGATGAATTAGATGATTCAATAGACACGACGGATTTAGGAAGTGGCATGGGTAGGATCACCCAAGTGCGGCGCGCGATTGCTTTTGTGAAATGTCGTCACACCATTAAATTTGTGGAAAATGCGTTGGAACAAGGTGAAAAGGTAATTATCTTCACTTCCTTCCTCAATACGATGCAGCGATTCCAAAAACATTTCAAGGACCGAGCAGTTTATGTTTCCGGTGAAGTCCCTGCTCACGAGAGACAAGACAGAGTAGACCGTTTTCAAAACGATGACGACATCAAAATTTTCGTAGCCAACATGCACATAGCCGGCATCGGTATAAATCTCACTGCGGCGCGACAGGTCGTCTTTAATGACTTAGATTGGGTGCCTGCCAATCACTGGCAGGCGGAAGATCGTGCCTATCGGATCGGACAGACAGGCACCGTTAATGTCACCTATATGATTGCGACTGGAACTGTTGATTCGTTCGTCAAGACAGTCTTAGAGACAAAAGCAGCACTCATGGATTCCATCGTTGAAGGGTCAATTTTGATACCGGGAGGCGAGGCTGCTCTTCAGCTGGATGTCCTCAGCGAACTCAAACGGATGATGAATGCTTTGTCTATCCAAACCACTACACTTGAAGCATCTGAACTGCATGATGTGCTTCAGAAAGCGGGAAACGTATACCTTGAAGAGAACGCCTCGCATCTCCGCGAAGCGACGCGTGCGCAGCTGCGTCCGTATTCCGAAGAAGCCATCCGCACGTTAGCACAAGTTCTCGCCGGTCCGGAACGGCGCATCTACCACGCCGAGAGTTCATCTCAGAAAGGCAAGTTTTACACGCTGGAGGTTGTCGGTGTAGATATAACGTGCAATTGTCCAGGTTTCACGCACCGTGGCAGTTGTCGACACGTCCGTCCACTGAAATCCGCGCTTGTCGCTGGAAACCCTTTGCCGAAAGGGTACACGCAAGTTACGCCCGAAAAACGATAGCATTTAATAATTTTTGATGAACAGCTCTCTACCTTTTGCGGCACTGTCCTTCCGATAATTATTCATTCCATATTGTAGTGTCCATTCCTGGATCTCAGCAAAATTGAAGAGTTCCCTGATAACAGGCGAGTCGTCGTAGGTAATCAGCCATCTGTGTGGACACTTCTTCATATTCTTGGCGAATCGTGCGTGATCAAATGTAGCATGCAGTTCGCCTCTCACTCCGTATAATTTCGATTCGGTTGCTTTCCAATAGGGTGGGTCGAGAAAAATGAACACATCGTCGCCGTCTTGGAAAAGTGCGTCGGCGTAATCCCTGTTTGTGATTTTGACACCAGAAAGATGGGGTGAGATATTTTTGACGCGTTCTATGGACGACTCTGTAAAACGTTTTTCATAAGCGGCTTGTGAATATCCTCCAGAATCTACAACACCGGAGAAAGTAATCCGATTTAGTACGAAAAAGCGTACTGCACGTTGGAATTCACAGAGCATATCTCGGTTTTGGTTCAGTTGATCTTTTGCTTGTGTTAGTTCTTCAAACAAGGCGCGCCCGTCTGCAGTGGTCGCGTGCGTATTTGTTAAGGCTTCAACCAAATTTGGGCCATTGTCTTTTGTCTGTTTCCAAAAGCAGTAGAGGTCGTAGTTAAGGTCGTTGATCCAATAAGATTTGATACGGTCTTGAAAGAGGTTTCGGATTGCAAAAAAGACAGATCCGCCGCCGACAAAAGGCTCCCGAAATTCGGATATATTAGACATTATAATAGTTTAATGTTGAAGTGCGGGATAGACCCAAGGTCTG
>VYCT01000256.1 GCA_009843785.1 Candidatus Poribacteria bacterium
CGGTATTTTTCTTACACCACTTCTGGCTGAAACGGCTCTAATGGTAGTGCAGGCTGCCCGGTTGTGAGCAATTCAGCGATAAGTTGCCCTGTAATTGGCGCGAGAAGAATGCCATTTTTGAAATGTCCCGATGCTAAGACAACATTGTCATATCCGGGTAGATAACCGAGTAGAGGCCCTTTCTTGGCATAAGGACGTAAACCCGCCCATGTTTGCACGAAAGTGCTATTTGCAAGTTGAGATGCGATGGCAATGCCAGCGTCAATCATCTGCTTCGCTCCGTCTACCGTCGCGGTTTTGTCATAGCCGACAAATTCTACCGTCGCACCGAGTAGAACTTTGCCATCCGCCCTCGGCACAATATAGATGCCGAGTCCATCAATAACATGCTGAAAAAGCAGTGGCATCGTTTCAACGAGGACAATCTGCCCCTTCACAGGTTCAATCTGGATTGGAACGCCCAGTTGGGCCATCAATGTCCCCGCCCAGCATCCAGCAGCAATCACAAAGGTATTGGCATATAAGGTCTCACCGTTTACAATAACACCAATGACACGTCCGCCTTCTTTGACAAAGTTCGTAACAGGGTTGCCTAATCGGAACTTCGCGCCGAGTTTTGCAGCACCCTTTGCGAGTGCTGTCACCATCTTTGGGTTGCGTACTTGTGCGTCCTCAGGAAACAGCACCGCGCCAACGATAGACTTTGAGAGTGCTGGCTCTAACTGCCACGCTTGTTCGGGGGTCAAGACTTCTGCGGAAAAGCCGCGTTTCACGCGTCGGTCTGCGAGTCCAATTAACCCGGCTGCTTCGGCTTGGTTGAAAAATACTGACAGTGTACCAGACTGAATAAACTCAATATCTATCTGGGTTTCCGCCCGGAGTTCTTCCGCTAACGCCGGATAGCGTTCAAGGCTCGCTCGACACAGCGTTGGATACGGCTCATGCGTTGAGGCGTGTGAGGTTAAAATCCCTGCACCTGCCCAAGAGGCTTCTGTACCGACAGTGGGTGCTTTGTCAATCAATAGCGGTTTTATATCTCGCTTGGCAAGATTGTAAGCGATGGCACACCCGATAATACCGCCGCCGATAATGATGACATCCGCATGATCTTGGTTCAAGGTTTCCTCCGTTTTACCAAAAATCGCAACGACTACAAGTTATGGATAGTTTAGCACATTATCGGTCGCTTGTCAATCCGGCTTGAGGCATTCAGCTATCAGTCGTCAGCAGTCAGCAAGCGTAACGAAGAAATCCTCCGCAGCAAATCAAAACCATAGGAGAACTGAACGGTTCTGGTTTATACACATTTTTGGATGCACTTTACTGAGGTGCATGGATAAAAGCATATCCAAAAACCAGTATTCAGGAGATCTTTTTGTGGATTGTCGCTTGAATTCCCAGCGGGTTTCGTGTAAAATTTTAGAGACAGAAATAGTGCAAAGTGAACTATTTTTAACTCATAAGAAAGGTTTAACTCAATGATCCTTGGAAAAGTTACTGGGACAATCGTCGCGACGCAGAAAGATGAGAAGCTTATCGGAAGTAAGTTGATGGTTGTCCAAGATGTGGATCTGAATGGAGAAGTCGACCGGAAATATACAGTCGCTGTGGATGCGGTTGGCGCGGGCATCGGCGAGATTGTCCTCGTCGCAACGGGGAGCTCTGCGCGGCAAACCCAAGTCACATCGAACAAACCGGTTGATGCCGTGATCATGGCGATTGTTGATACCGTAGAAGTCGCTGGGAAAGTGCGGTATCAAAAGTAAAAACGGAACGCGCATGTATAAGGGAAGAAACTAATGGAACGTGAACGCGTCCGCGCTGAAACACTCCGCCAGCGCGAGGGACTCGTACCGGAAGTCCGTGCCGTGTTCAGCCGACAGATTGTAGATTCGGTCATGCGTTGGATAGAAAGCGAGAGTTTCGACGCTGTGATGCTCTATCTCAGCATGCGGAGCGAGGTCGAAACGGATGACCTCCTTGAAAAGCTGCTCCACGCGGGAAAACATATCTGCGCGCCTGTTGTAGATACGGATCAGAACCGACTCATACCGCGGCGTATTCAGGATGCAGAAACGGCGTTGGTACGGCATCGCTACGGTATGTTGGAACCAAATCCGGCATGCCCGATTTTCCCGATCTCGCAGCTGCAACTCATCGTCGTCCCCGGTATCGCCTTCGATTGTAAAGGGTATCGCCTCGGATACGGTAAAGGTTTCTACGATCGGTTTCTCGCGATCTGCCCACATGCCATTCCGATTGGTCTGGCGTATCAGATACAAGTTGTAGAAGATACGTTCCCGCACGTATGGGATGTACCCGTTAAACACATTTTTACAGAGACGAGTAGGATAGATATTTAGTCACTTGGCATCAACAAAAGGCCTTAACTTTTCTACCGTCTTCGCGCCGATACCTTTGACATCTTGGAGGGCATCTACGCTGGCAAAGTTGCCGCGCTGTGTCCGATAATCAATAATCCGTTGTGCTGTCGCCTCGCCGATATTAGGGAGGGTTTGGAGTTCCTCAACAGTAGCGGTATTGATATTAAGAAGTTCCGGTTGGTTCGGTAGCCTATCCTCTGTTGTTCGATTTTGTGGATGTTCGTCATTCGGTACAGCAATCAGATCCGGTTTTCCGAGAAACATCGCCGGTGCGAACCGCCGTACCCCCCAAAAGCCTGCCCCTGCTAAAATCAGTATCACGAGGCAAATGACAGCCTTCCAATAATGGCGTTCAACTACGTTCTCGACGTTATTCATTTCCATTTTCCTTAAGAGACAGCACCTGATTTGCAGGCACAGATTTGATCAGTTGCTTTGCGCCACTCTGCCACTGAATCTCAATGCTATCTATCTGCACATAATCCGCAACACCAAAATGGAGCGTGAGATCACGTTGTGAGAGATAACCATCGCCACTCCTCACCTCACGCGTCTGTGTGAGTTCCCCCGTTGTTATCTTAATGCGTGCCCCAATCGCATCTGTAGTACCCTGCGTTGCGATCAATCGGATTTGCAAATAGTTTTTTTGGTTGCCGCCATCATTGCGTAAGAGGCGCGGCGCAGTGTTTGAATTGGTTACCACAATATCAATATCGCCATCCGAATCATAGTCTGCAAAGGTTGCACCGCGGCTTACGTCTTCTAACTTCATACCGGGCCCGAGGGTTTCTGAGACTTCGGTAAAGGTGCCGTTATAGTTATTTCGGAAAAGTAAATTGCGTTGTCCATAAGTGCCTTGCTGTCGAAGCTCGGCGAGATTCTCGTGGAGATGTCCGTTAGCGACGAAGAGGTCTTGGTAGCCATCATTGTCGTAATCAATAAAGGCGGTTGCCCAACCGAGGTAAGGATAGGTCAGCTGCGCAGTCTTCGTCGTGGCTGTTGCGTCTGTAAAGAAACCGTCGGCATCGTTATGGTAGAGGGTGTTCGTCTGTTGTGCATAGTTCGTAACGGTGAGGTCGAGCCACCCGTCGTTGTTCCAATCGCCAAAAGCGGTGCCCATACCGTTTTCAGCGGCACCGTCTTCGCTGAGTGCCACGCCAACCATAAAACCGACCTCCTCAAAAGTGCCGTCCCCATTATTATGATAAAAGAAGTTTTCCGTAGAATCGTTCGCGACGTAGACATCGGGTACGCCGTCGTTATTATAGTCGCCCCAGACAACGCCTAATCCTTTGCCTGTCGTCCTGTAAATGCCTGCCGATTTTGTGACATCGGTAAATGTCCCGTCCCCGTTGTTGCGAAATAGCGTATCTGATTGGGCAGGAAAATTATCAGGTTCGCAGTAGGCGCGGATGCCCTTCTCTTTAAGTCCACACCACGGGTTTTCCTCAATATCAAAGACGATATAGTTGACGACGTAGAGATCGAGATTGCCATCGCGGTCGTAGTCAGCAAAGGCGCAGCTGGAACTCCAACGCGGCTCCGTTACACCCGCGATTTCGGCGACATCTGTGAAAGTGCCGTCGCCATTATTTCGATAGAGCCGATTGGTGCCGTAGTTTGTGACGTAAAGATCTAATTGACCGTCGTTATTGTAATCGCCCACTGCGCATCCGTGTCCGTAGCCGGTATCTCCAACGCCGGATTCTTCTGTGACATCCGTGAAGGTGCCATCACCGTTATTGCGATAGAGGCAATTGGTCGGGACCTCTTGCGCAACGTAACCAGGGAGGGGTGCGCCGTTAACGAAGTACAAATCCGAGTCGCCATCAGCGTCGTAATCAAAAAAAGCGGCACCAGATCCGAGCGTCTCCATAAAATATTTCTGTCCACTCCGACCATCCGTGTGCTTCCAGTGGATACCGGCTTCCTGCGTTACATCAACGAATTGGATACCTGTATCCGCCCTTACTGATAGAACAGCGACAACAGACAAAACGACTATGATTGATAGGAGAATGAAGCTATTTCGTCTTTTCATCTGACTCCCGAATTTGCGCCAATGTCTGTTGAAAAGCCTCATTTTTGGGTTCCATTTCGATAGCGGTGTAGATTGCTTTCAACGCCTTTTCACGCTGCCCTGTTTGAAGATGTGCCAATGCGAGGGTCTGTAGATATTGTGGTGCGGGTGATAAACGGAACGCTTTTTCGGCATAAGTGACGGCATCTTGTAACTGAATTTTTTGCAGGATATAGAGTCGGGCTAACCCGTTTAGCGCGTAATGCGCATTGGCATCGAGCTCCAAGGCTGCCTGAAACGCTGAAATCGCTTCAGTCATTTTCCCATATTTCGCATAAACAAGTCCGAGCCGATATTGTTGTATCGGGTTGCTTGGCTCCATAAGAGTTGCGCGTTCACGCGTATCAATTTCTTGTGCGATCTCATTGAGACGATGGTAAGCCTCCATGGCGCGTTTTCCCTCTTCCCGCTTCTTGAGTCGGAACAGTGCCTGCGCGAGATTATAGTACGCCCCGACATGATCGCGTTTTTGTGCGATAACGCGTTGGTATTCCGCAGCGGCGCGTTGAAACTCACGTTTTTTTGTGAGGACCAAACCGAGCCGATAACGCGCAGCAGTGAACTGTGGGTTTTGGCGGATAGCCGTTTCTAAAAGCGGAAGTGCCTTATCTAATTCACCCTGTTCTTGGTAGATGGCACCCAGGTTGCCGTTCGCCATTGGAAGGTTCGGTTCAACGGCTAAAGCAGCCTTATAATAACGGACCGCCTGCGCATCGTCTTCAACCGCTTCATAACAGGAGGCGAGGTTTGTCATCGCGGCGGCGAGGTTTGGAGACCGTTTTAGGCTTTCGAGGTATGCCTCTATCGCCTCTGGAAACCGCTCGGCTTGTTGATATGCGGATGCGATACCGAGTCGGACCTGAAGCGATTCAGGTTGTCTCCGAATAAGGTTCTGGTAGACGCGGATAGCATCGTCAAGACGTTTGGTTCTCGTGTAGAGGGCAGCGAGGTTCGCTTCAGCCTGTATGAGATTCGGATTTATATTTAGTGCAAGTGTGAGTGCCTTTTCAGACTCAGGAAAATCTCCGAGTTGGAGGTAAATTGTGCCCATGGCAGCGTGCGCTTTGGCGTACGCGGGTTGTAAAGCAACCGCACGCTGAAGGTTTTGAAGTGCTTGTTGGTATCTTCCTTGACGTACCGCTTGCATGCCGTCGGCATAGAGTTCTTGAGGTGCTTGTGCTGCAGCATTCCACGCAGTGTTCACGAAGACAACGCAGAAAAAAACGATGGATGATAAGCCTTTTTGGAACATGAATGTTTATCCTCCATCGCTTATTTTACCCTGAAACAGTCCTTTACGTCAAGCACTTCTTGTCCTTCAGCCAGGACTATTTAGTTTTCGGTTCCGATATTGGTTTGGGTTGACATAAGTTAACGTTTAGACGCAAGATCGCGAGCGCAGCTCGCTCCTACAAGGAAATATGGGACTTGAGATTTGCTCTTATCAAGCACTAAATGTCACTACTCAAAATACTCATCTTCATTAAATTTTGTCCACGATTCAAATATGGGGAACGGTCGCGGAAAGTTGTCATTGCTGATATTTAATCTGAACCTTATTTTCTCGCTATCAAAAAGGTTCTGGATCGAGATTGAGATGCCCGTGGTTTCGATGCAATCGTCGCATGGTGTGGGGAGTATTTGTTGGGAACGTGGTGCCTGAAAATAAATCCTGTATTCCGAACCCGCCTTCTCAATCCGATAATCGTCCGATAATATCTCCCACTCGTTAAGCGCATACATACCTTCAGCATACTGTGCCCAGAGGCTGACACCGTTAAAGAAATCAAGGATAACGCCTTTTCTCTTGTCAGCATCTTTAGAAGGGTCAAATTGGCGGAATGAACGATTATCCAATTCCGCTTTTATTTGTTGTTCCTCTTCACTACTGACAGGTTGCAATGGATTATCCGCACATGAAGAAAGAATCAAACAGGTAAACATAAGCATAAAAGGCAGGAAGCGTGTTTTCGTGTTGGCTTTGAAGGTGTTGTATTGACGCATGTGTATTTCCTCCATTCTATTTTTATTCTGTAAATTGTAGCGTTAAGTGAATAGGATTTTCCACAGAAAACGGACAGTGTGCATTGGAACATTGGATTATACTTGATACGGAAACCTGTCTCTGCTAAAATACGCAGTGAATTCACATTTGGAGAAAAATGTTATGCAGGAAATTGTGGTAGATTCAGCGAAGTTACACGATTTCGCTCGGACACTCTGCGAAAAGGCGGGGCTGCGCTCGGAAGACGCGGCGCAGATGGCAGTACTTCAGGTGCAAACCGATTTGCGGGGTGTCCATTCACACGGTACACGCGCTTTGCCCGGTTATCTCAACCTTGTCCTTGACGGTCAGATGAATCCCAAACCCGAACTCCACATTGCGACAGAGGGACCGAGTTTTGTTGTCGTTGACGGAGACAACGGCATGGGACATCTGGCAAGCACATTCGCTATGGAGACAGCAATAGAGAAAGCAAAGACGACCGGTATCGCTGCGGCAGGGGTACGTAATGCTGGGCATTTCGGTGCGGCTGCCTGCTACTCAATTATGGCGGCATCAAACCAGATGGTCGGGTTTTCGACGACGAACACAGGCGGCGCCTCTATTGTAGCACCCGGTGGTGCGGAGGCTGTCGTTGCCAACAATGCGATGAGTTACGCGCTGCCTACGGGTGATGGGCATCCAATCGTCCTGGATATGGCGTGCGGCGTTTCCGCATGGGGGAAGATCGGCACACTTCGGATGTATGGCAAACCGATCCCAGAAGGGTGGCTTATAGACGATACTGGACAACCGACCAGCGACCCGGATAAAGGACGGTTCTTAGCACCCGCAGCAGGCCCACGGGGTTACGGTTTGGCACTCATCATGGGTATCCTCGCCGGTCCCCTGAGCGGCGGCTTGATGGCATGTAATAAATCGGGGGATCCGTCTGAACATTTCTTTTTCGCGCTGAACATTTCGAGTTTCACTGATTATGACGGCTACGTTGAAGAGATTCAGCAAGGTATTGGCAAAATTCACGCCTCAAAAACGGCAGAAGACGTGGAACAGGCATACCTCCCCGGTGAAATCGAGTGGAATCACTACGACAATTATCTTGAAAACGGCATTCCGATCCATGTAGATCACTTACGAGGTCTCGCTGGCATCGCTGAGAAACTTGATGTCGCTATCTGTTGGGAGTGGTAGGAACATTAAAAGAAAATAAGGAGCAAATATGGCAGATACTAATAATGAACGTGTAGATGGTGGCGCGCTTCCTGATTGGGAGGTTGCGGAACTTCCCGAACCACCGAAATATCAATTTGGAAAAGCGTTCCGAAGCATCTTAGGTCCCGGTATCATTGCGTTAGGCGGTTCAATCGGGAGCGGTGAATGGTTGCTGGGACCCGCAATTACCGCGCAATACGGTGGGAGTCTCCTATGGATCGCGACAATCGCCATTTTGCTTCAGGCGGTCTTGAACACAGAGGCGATCCGCTATACACTTTACACAGGCGAACCGATGTTGAGCGGCTACATGCGTTGTAAACCGGGCGCACCTTTCTGGGCATCTTTCTATTCGGGGATTAACTTTTTTGCGATTTGGCCTGGTTGGGCAATGACCGCTGCAACGGCACTCGCTGCGGCATGGCTCGGTTATATGCCACAAGATGCTGATAGTGGCACAGTGCGTCTATTCGCATATCTTATCTTTTTCGCGTGTTTAGGGATCGTCCTGTTCGGCGGAAAGATTTACAACGCCCTTGAGAAGGTGCAGCTATTCATGGTCATCTGGATTATCGGTTACCTTGTTGTCATCGATTTATTTTTGGTGCCACCGAGCGTGTGGTGGACAACGATCAAAGGTTTCTTTAGTTTCGGATCACTCCCTACGCCAGACGCAGATGGACAGGTCAATTGGCTGTTGCTTGGTGCTTTTGCCGCTTACGCGGGCAGCGGCGGCTTGGGCAATGTCACCATCACGAATTACGTGCGGGATAAAGGGTGGGGCATGAGCAGCCTTGTCGGCGCGATTCCATCGATGATCGGTGGACAGAATGTAACGCTTTCGCATTGGGGCAAGGTGTTTCGCATTTCGCCGGAAAATCTCAAACGGTTCAAAGAGTGGTGGAAATACGTCCGATTTGAGCAGTACGGTATCTGGCTCATCGGGTGTTTTATCGGGATTGCGCTGCCAGCGATGCTCACGATAGCGTTTGTGCCTGCTGGACAGGGGATGGACGAATGGTCAGCGGCAGGTTTCCAAGCGGAGGGACTCGCTGAAAAAGGCGGTAGAGTGATGTGGTATCTTACACTGCTCTGTGGGTTCTGGGTGCTGTTCTCGACCCAACTCGGTGGTGTGGACGGGGTGCCTCGTACATACACGGATATTATATGGACAGGGTTGAAGCGTGCACGAAACCTCGGTGAACACAACTCAAAATGGATTTATTATCCGATTCTCGGTGTCTATATCCTGTGGGGTATCATCGCGATGTATCTTGCCAAGCCGTTCTTTATGATCTTGGTATCGGCAACGATCGGCGGATACCTATTGGTGATTACAGCGTTACATACGCTTTACGTCAATCGGAAATTCTTACCGAAAGAGATACAGCCCCCGATGTGGAAACAGGTTGGGTTGGTGTTGTGTGCAGGGTACTATTCGATTTTTGGGACGATTACTGTCTATCAAGAAGTGATTGTGCCTCATGTTCTTCCGATTTTTGGATAGCAAGAAATCGGGGTTAAAAACCCCTCTTACAAAGAATGATAAGCCGCAATAATTGCCTCCGCCAGGCTCTCTATTGTGGCTTTCTTTGCGACCATATCAACCTGCATACCGTGTTTGATCGCTGTTTTCTGCGTCTCTGGACCGATGGCTGCGATTTGCACATCCGCCAATAAAGTCTCAGGTGTATGCCCGCGAAACATCTCCAAGAAATTGTTGACTGTGGAAGAACTGGTGAAGGTGACGAGGTCGATCCTGCCGTTCAAGAGATCCGTTTCAATTTCGTCTCTCCCTTTATCGCCATCGCTTGCCACTTTGAGGGTATCGTAGAGCGGGATATCATCAACGTGCGCGCCTCTTTCGCGCAAACCGTCGGGGAGATCGGACATCGCAATTTTCGCACGCGGCAGAAGGATTTTCTTACCGCTTACGTTCTCCATTTCAGCGGCAATGGCACTCCCGCGGGCGCGCGCCGGGACAAAGTCAGGCTGAATACCGATAGCGTTGAGTGCCTCAACTGTTTTCGGACCCACTGCACAGATTTTGGTGCCACCGAACGCCCGGACATCCCTCCCGTTTTCTCGCAAACGTTCATGGAAAATCTGAATAGCATTGACACTCGTAAAGATAACCCAATCGTATTTGCTGGGAGAAGGCACGTCTACACCCTCAATCGGTTGAATCTTTATAGTGGGAAACTGGATGACCTCTGCGCCGTTTGCCTCCAAGAGGTCTGCGAATTGACTTGCTTGTGCGCGGGCGCGTGTGACAAGGATGCGTTTTCCGAAAAGCGGTTTGGTGTCAAACCATCGGAGTTGTTGGCGTAGCCGATTCACTTCTCCGACAACGATAACAGCGGGACTTTTGAGTGGGACTGCCGCTACTTTTGACACAATATCCGCAAGGGTCCCTTGAACGACTTGCTGTTGCGGTGTCGTGCCAACACGGACTAAACTAACAGGTGTTGCTGGATGCCTGCCGTGTGTTATCAATCGCTCCACAATCTGGCGAAGATGCGCGACCCCCATATAAACGACAAGCGTATCTACTGCAGTGGCGAGTTGTTCCCAATTGATGTTTGAATCTGATCGCAGTGCGGCGGAATGTCCCGTCACAAACGCTACCGATGATGCGTAATCTCGGTGCGTGACGGGGATGCCTGCATAAGCGGATGCGGCAATCGCAGAAGTGATACCGGGAACGACCTCAAATGGAATGCCTGCCTCGGTGAGTGCCATCGCCTCTTCGCCGCCACGCCCAAAGATATAGGGATCTCCGCCCTTGAGACGAACAACAACTTTACCGGCTTTCGCGTGTTCAACAAGTAAGTGATTCAGTTCTGCCTGGCGTGTGGCTCGCACCCTTGGATCGGGTGCTTTGATTCTTTCGGTGTGCGGAGGACAGTGTTCCAATAACGCATCGTTCAATAATAGGTCATAGATGACGACATCGGCGCGCTGGAGGCACTCCACACCTTTAAGTGTGATAAGTTTTCTATCACCGGGTCCGGCACCTACGATGTAGACGATCCCTGTGGGTAGTTTGTTTAGAGACGCGTTCATTCCAAGACCCCTTGTGTGGACAACAATCCAGTTGCCCCCCCCTCCCGGAGTTTTTCGGCAACAACTTCGCCTAAGTGTTGGGCGGCGTTTGGCTCCCCTTTTGCGCTCTTCACAATACGCAAGGCACCTTCTGGATGACAGACCACACCGATAAGGGAAAGTTCACCATCAACATGTTTGGCGTACGCACCAATCGGTACTTGGCATCCACCACCGAGGCTTTGCAACACGGTCCTTTCAGCGGTAACTTCCGCCACCGTTTGCTGATGGTTCAGAGGTTCGAGTAGGTTTTCAACAGTGGGGTCGCCCTCGCGCGCTTCAATCGCGAGCGCGCCTTGTCCAACGGCTGGTACCATCCGCTCTACGTCAAAGAATTGTGTAATAACTTCCGGCTTGCGGAGACGGTTGATGCCGGCTGCAGCAAGGATAATTCCATCAAGACCGGTTTCGTGAAGTTTGCGCAACCGCGTATCTACATTCCCTCGGATATCAACGACTTGTAAATCCGGGCGCATATAGAGGATTTGCGCTTTTCGACGCGGACTTGTGGTGCCGATTGTCGCGCCATTCAGCAAGTCCTCTAAGGGCAGCCCTGAGGCGGTGATGAGTACATCTCGCGGATCTTCGCGTGTCGGAATCGCGGCGATGCAAAGCCCTTCGGGAAGTTCTATCGCGAGATCCTTCAAACTATGCACAGCCAGATCAATATCTCCTGCTAAAAGTGCGTTTTCTATCTCTTTGGTAAAGGCACCCTTGCCGAGTCCAACTAATGAGCGGTCCTGAATGGTATCCCCAGTCGTTTTGATAATCTTGAGGTTGACTTCGAGATCCGAAAAGAGGCGTTCCAACTGATCTTTGACGAATTGTGCTTGCCACAGTGCGAGTTGGCTACCACGGGTGCCGATTACAAGCGAGTTGCGCATCAAAATTCCTTTTTTATAGTAGATTATGAAAATAAGTTTACATTTTATGAGATTTATGTTATTGT
>VYCT01000283.1 GCA_009843785.1 Candidatus Poribacteria bacterium
CATTTTCATTGCAATTTGTCGTTTGGAAAATAAATACCTCTTAAAATTGACATTATCTATATCATTTGTTAAAATAGGATGGGGAATCATAGATTGAAGACGAGGAAAATTGAAATGGATGCAAAGATTTTAATTGTTGAAGATGAACGCGATATCGCTGATTTATTACGATATAATCTACAAGAAGCAGGCTTCAAAACAGACTATGTCCGAAACGGTGCCGATGCCCTGCAGCGGGCTATTGAGAAAACGCCGGACCTTATCTTATTAGATTTGATGCTTCCAGAAGTTGATGGAATGATTGTTTGTCGTTTACTAAAGAACGACCCAAGAACTAAAAATATTCCTATTGTGATGGTAACAGCGAAAACTGAGGAAAAAGATAGGGTCGCCGGGTTAGAACTCGGCGCAGATGATTACATCATAAAGCCTTTTAGTCCAAGGGAAGTCGTCCTACGCGTATCTGCTGTACTCCGCCGTATCCACATCGGTAAACAGACTGAAAGCACCAAACGGATCGAAATGCATGGCGTAACAATCGATCTTGATAAACATCAGGTACTTATCCAGAGCGGGTCAATTGACCTGACCGCCACCGAATTTAAACTCATCACCCTATTCGCACGCTCACCCGGACGCGTCTTCACGCGCGATATTCTCATGGATGTGATATGGGGACAAGATTATTACGGCATTGACCGTACGGTGGATACGCATGTGAGTCGCCTTCGCCGCAAACTCGGCGAATTCGGCAAGCATATTGAAACGGTGCATGGGGTCGGCTATCGGTTCAAGGAAAGCACTTGAGGACTGCTACACCAGAGACCTTCAATCCTCATGTAGAACGCAGCTTCAAATCCTGAAGCTTACGGATGGCTAACTGCTGATGGGTGATGAAGTGCTTCCAAGCGAGAGGGAACCTTCACGGTCGCCTCTCACATTGGATTGCACGTGTAAGATTAATATACAGATTTCGCACTTGCACCTACGGAAACTCTATTCCGAGTTTTCGACACACCTTTCGGATTTTGTTAATCGCACCGCCTACCTGCCGTCCGTTCCGTGTAACACCAAAGAGATGCTGACTCACAACACGGCGAGAAATGCCGAGGATATTCCCAATCTCTTCCTGCGTTTTGCCTTTATAAAAGTAGAGGTGGATACACTCGGTTTGACGTTCGGTTAACTCTTTCGCGATAATTTGACGAACCTGTTCTAAGACCGCCTGCCGTTTCGCGCGGCGTGCTGCCGTATATTCGTCATCAGGGGCTCGATACCAGAAATAGTCTTCGGTGGTGAACTGGTCAAAAAAATCCGGCGGGACCGGAATCTCCCAAAAATCTGGATTAAATCTTGGCATAGATAGGACAACTCCCTCAGTGTGAGGCGACTGCGCCTATGCCATTTTCAATCAAATTATGATAATGAGCAGAGGCACCATCGCCTTGAACTGAATACGTTCAAATGAATTATAGCGTGGCTCAAACTTCTTCCTAACAACATGATAGGTACCTCCTCCTTCTGATTTATATCTATGTTTGTGGTTTGAAACGGTGCAAGGCGGTCAAAACGACCAACCTCTCGCAAACGACTCTGAATAGTATACTAAAAAATACAAATATATGCCACAAAAATTGCGTTCAGCGCGTGTCGCATATCCTGACCCCAAAATAGCATATTTTGCGAAATATGTCAAAATGGGGGACAGAGGGGGTTCAACCCTCCGTCCCTTTCCAAAGAGTGCGACACTTAGTGTCACACCACAAGGGCGTAACACTAAGTGTCACACCTCCTCTGGTTTGCTAACATAACAAATTCCTCCTTTTTCTCTCTACCGCGATAAAGCGGTATTAGGATATCATCATCATTTAAAAAAATGACAATGATTCACTTAAACACATTTTCGGATGCACTTTTGCATGTTTTTTTGAAAAAAAAGTGAAAAAAATATTTTTTCCGGTTGAAAAGTGGTACGGATCCCCTTTGCAAATTGCTATTGCCATGAAACCTGGCTCATATCCCATAGCATAACCACACCATCTTCACTGATACTGGCAAGTATGTGTCCATCCGGACTGAACGCTAACGCCCGAACCCAAGTCGTATGCCCGGTGAGCGTAACTGTGCTTCGCTCAGTGAATGTGTCCCGCAAACGAATCACTTCATAACAGCCACTCGCGAGTATGCGTCCATCCGGACTAAAAGCAACGGATAAAACACTACTTTTTGTGGGTTCTTCAAAGGTATTCAGCAGTTTACCCGCTTCCACATCCCATAACCGCAGTGTGGCATCGTCACTACCACTTGCAAGCACGGTTCCCCTTGGCGAAAATGCGACAGCAGCAACCGAATCCGTATGTCCGACAAGGGAATCTTTGAGTTTACCGGTGTGCACATCCCATAACCGAATCACTTTTTCATCAGTTGCGCTGGCAATCGTCCCTCCATCGGGACTCAGCGACATGGCTCTGACACCCTGGCTTGGATCCAGTTCTGTAGTGTTCGCTATAATGATTTTCAAGGGTTTATCCGCACCAACATCCCAAATACGAATCGTATTGTCCCAACTCTCACTCATAAATGTCGCACCGTCCGGTGAATAGACGATAGAAGGGACACCCTTCTCATGTCCGGTGATGGTTTTTTCGAGCTGCCCAGTCGCCACATCCCATAAACGAATATTACCGTCCCATTCCCCACTCGCAAGCACGCTGCTATCTGGTGAGAACCGCACCGAATTAACAATGTCTGTATGCCCGGTGAGGATTTTCAGGAGTTGCCCACTCTGTACGTCGCGTAGCGAAATAGTATGGTCGGGCATCCCATTATACGCAAGCATCTCACCGTCTGGTGAAAATGCTATCGATCTCCCAAAAGAGCCGGTATGTCCGGTGATGGTCTTCAAGAGTTTGGCTGTCTCCACATCCCAAAAACGAATCGTTCCATCATAGTGACTCATACTCACAACGGTTTTTCCATCTGGCGCGTACATTACAGTATTAACGCTATCCGTATGTCCGGTAAGGGTTTTCAAGGGTTCACCGGTACTCGCGTCCCAAAAGCGGATTGTCTTATCCCAACTGCCGCTCACAAGGGTCGTGCCATCTTGCGAGTAGGTCACAGAATCAACGCCAGATGTATGTCCAGTGAATGTTTTTAGGTGTTCTCCAGTGCCAACATCCCAAAGATAAATATTGGAATCGCTACCGCCACCCACCAGGGATTGACCATCAGGCGAATATGCGACATTATAGATACGTTCCGGAAGCGCAGTGATCGTCTGCAGGCGTTGTCCTGTCTCCACATCCCAAATCCGAATTGTTCTGTCTTCCCAACCGCCACTCGCCAATCTCTTTCCATCGTCCGAATACGCGATAAAGTGGATAGACATAGAAAATGTGTTAAGATCTGTGTGCCCTATAAGGGTCTTTAACAACTTACCGGTGTGCCTATCCCAGAGTTGAATCGCATTGTTCCAAGTTGCGCCTGCAACTGTCTCGCCGGTAGGGCTGAATGCTAACGCACCGATTCTATTCGCGTCCCCTACAAGAACATTTTTCAATTTCCTTGCCTGCAAGTCCCATAAATAAACGCTGCCGTCACTTCCAACAGCAAGTGTCTCTCCATCGGGGCTGAGGTGCATATCTTCAGTGAAGGGTTCTGTGATGAGATCCAGTGCTTCACCCGTGCGGACATCGTATATCCAAGTACCGATCGAGCTCAAAACGGCGAGACGGTTACCATCCGGCAAATAGACGCAATCGCTGAGCATCCCCTTCCCAAAACGCGCTTTCGCCTTTTCAGGCAATTCCCATTGTGTCCAATCTTTCACGGTTTCCTCCGTTTGCGGCTCTGCAACTGTTGCAGGCGCATCGTTAGGTTGCTGTTCAGGGGTATGACGCTTACCCACTGCGTTGGTCCTTCCTATTTGTGTCCGCACATCTATTTTTGATTCGAGGTTCGCGACTATTCGAGGTTCGCGACTATAGGTGTGTCAATGATTTCAACCGTCATCTCCGAAGCGGCATCGAAACTATAAGGTTTCTGAAAACGCGTCAGGTATTGGTGGTTGCCAAAACCGAGCATGAGCAACACCGCTGCTAATGTGGACGCAGCAACTGTCCACGGCATTAATGGTTTGCTACTGAACGGCGCATCAAGTTTGACCCGTGAAACCTCGCGCATAACGGTTTCGGTAAGATTCGGTGAGATTTGGAAATTCTCTAAAGCCTCTCTTATCATCGGCTCTTCTTTCTTTAAACGCTGTTGGGCACGGCGCAGCCGACTCTTAATCGTGTTAGCGGATACACCTAAGAACGCGCCGATCTCGGCACACGACATCTCCGCGAAGTAATGTAGCGTCATCACAGTGCGTTCGCTCTCCTCAAGTTTCGCAAGTAGTTTTTTGACGACCTCGCGTTGGGTTTCCATGGAGATGCGTTCGTTTTCTTCAACGGCATATTCGGAGTACGACGGTTTTTGGGGTTGTGCACCGCCCTTGTTTTTCAACAACTGCGCCCGAAAATGCTTTTTATGCAACCATGTGTTGCAGCGGTTTGTGGCAATCACATAAAGCCAACTTGCAAAACGCTGCGGCTTCTTCAGCGTTCGGAGTTTCTGATAGGCTTTCAGGAATGTATCCTGTGTAATCTCCTCGGCAATGTGAAAATCTCCGATTTTTCGCCACGCAAGCGCGTGCACCTGTTTTTGATATTTTTTCACAAGTTCCGAAAAAGCGGTATCATCGCCGTTGAGAACACGCTGAATTAATTGTATATCACTGTTTTTCATGGATCACCTCCGATCGATTTCACCCTATAGTGACACCACGAAACGGTGAAATGGGTGCATAATTCTGCACCAATAGGCGTGTGTTTGGATAAAATAACGCAAGTTGCCACCTATTTATCAAGGGACTTTAAGAAGCAGTGCGTAAGTCCTATCTATATTACACCTCAACGCGCACAAACGCAAGATACGCTCCGGATAAAAGCAGAAGAAAAAATAGTGCCAACAACAGCAAATCTATCGCCGCCGTGTTGAAATCTTTACTAAAGTTGAGTGTATCTTCAAATGTGGGAACCGCTTCTGGACTGACGGGTTTCTCTGACATCCCTTCACGAACCCCAATGATATGGAGACTTTCTATATCCGCCTTATCAGTGTCAACAACGAACTCTCGATATTCACGGGCGTAAACTTTCACATTCTCTAAGAATTGCAGGTGCCGCTCGAAACCCGTTCCAGCAAAGGATTCAAACAGGTGCTGAAAGATTGTGACAGGAGACAATCGGGTGGTGGCGCGTGCTCGGTTCACTTGCGAAATCTGTTGTTTTAAGCGTGCCTCCTGCAACTGTTCCTGCTGTTCAGCGTCTTTAGAGACGTACGCACCATCCACCTCTATCCTTTTTCTTGAATCTCCGCGCGCCTGCCGCCAACGAGACCCGTATTGATCCCGAAGTTCATTATGCAGTTGCCAAGAACGTTCATAAAATCCGTGAGTCGCCTTGGGTGATGCGGAATCCCCCGCAATTGCAGCGAGCGTACCCGGCATAAAAACGACGAGAGAGACCCAAACCAATAGGAGGATCACCAGACTCACCGCGCTCCGTTGCACACGCGCTGAAACGAGCAGCCCTAACGCCAGAAAAAGACACGTGTAAAGCAGCGCAATACAAAAGATGATGCCCAACCGCCCCCATGCCTCAGCATTGAGGTGGACATCGCTTGATGTCGAAATCACCAAAAGGTTCATCAATATCGCAAGTGTAAACGGAATGTTAAGACTGATCAATGCACCTAAAAACTTGCCAATCAGGACGGTGTGACGCGGGATGGCATTTGCCAATATTAACCGCAGGGTCCCACGTTCACGTTCACCAGAGATTGAATCAAAGGTAAACAGTAATGCGATCAGACTCAAAACGTAACCGATGATAAAACTCCAATCCACCAAGGTAACGTCTGGACGTAAATTCCCCAGACTCGTATCAACTGGCGGATATGCAAGTATCCAGGCACTTTCTAATCTGTCAGTGCTCCAACGAAAGGTGCCCCCTATCGCTTGCCTCGGTAAATCAGTTTCACTACCTTCTGCACAGAAACGGAGTGCCGACGGCTTTTTGTAAAGATCTCCAGGTCCCTTTTGGGCGAGTCTATACAAGCTCTCATCCGCAGAAGCCATTAAGTGATTCTGGTATTCGGTGACCCCATCGTTATATGCCTGTATCCGCTTCGGGTGTTCATGGAGATGCACGACAGCGTTGGTCAGCATCAAGCCGATCAGCAACACGATCGCAAGTGCAAACCGAAGGCTGTTGAGATTATCGTAGAGTTCACGTTTTGCGATATGCCACATAAGTCACCAGTAACCAGTTAACAGTTTTCAGACTCCGCAGTAAAGAGGTTAACATCTTCCTCACCTCTCCTATGGTAGATTTTAGAATCATCTATACATTATAAGTAACCGGTTACCAGTTACCGGATGTATCCTTTCTGGCAACTGGACACTGGCAACTGTTAACTACTTCACACTTCACTCTTGACGAAAATCAGAAATATTATGATGAACAGGACTCCATTAATCATGAGCAGTAAAGATACATCCGGCAGTGCGCGTTTGGCATTTATATGGGTATCGACTCTTTGAAAAGAGAATTGTGGAAAGCTTCCCCAATCCGGCGCGCCCTTGTCCGCAGAAAACCACTCACGAGATCCAAATACATCTTTATCGTAGAGGTAGGTAATCACTTGACGTCTGTATTGTCTCACAGCGTCGAAAAAATCTCTGGTGCCGAGCATATCCGTGCCTGCCCATGCTTGAGTTGCAGCATCATATAATCCAATAGGCGAGAGTTTCAACCAGGCTCTCTCCACTTTCGCGGGTTTAACAAAGATATCCTCTAATGCGGGTTTTCGGATGAGCCACGTTCGGTCTGCTGTATCCGTAACCAACCGACCGAGGAAACGGAAATGATGCTGCGCGTGAGGGATCTTGGGTTCATCTTCCTCACCAAGTGTTTCAAAATCTATGACACTTTCATAGGTATACAGTAGCGTCCGAGGGGTGTTCCAAAGGTAAGCATGACGGGATCCGCCTCCCCTGAGTTCAAGACCCCAATCTTCCCCTGGGAAAGCGTCAGTGGCAAGGAAGTGTTTCCGCGCTCTGTCAAATTCCTCCCATATCTGTTCAATTTGATTGAAGGCGGATGCCGTGCGCGGCTGTGGTGCCTCGAGACGGCGGATCACAGCAAGCGTTACGTTTGGATAGACCAGCACTAAAAATCCCCAGACGAACATAGAGAGCATCAATGCAGTACTCGTTCGACGCATCGCCGCCGAAATCAGCATGCCAATGAAGTAAAACACCGACAGATACGCAACAGATGCGAAAATAATTCCACCGATGCGCAGAAAATCATGCGTATTTAGCGAAATAGCAGCGGAATTCGTTAGTAAAATCACAGCCAGGAGAAGGCTCATCAGCAACGGCACCAGCAGACAGAGCATCGCACTGATGTATTTCGCAAGCAGGATATGCCCACGACGCACCGGGTTAGTCAAGACTAAACGTAATGTCCCTCGCTCGTGCTCTCCGGCGAGGACATCGTAGGCGAAAATTAGTGCCAACAGGCTTAGCACAACCTCAAAGATAAAGACAATATCCATGGATGTGAAAATGTTCATAAACGGATTATCCGAACCGTGCCTGTCAGCATCCCACAGCGACGGCACATATCCGTGTGCTACCTTAACCTCGTTTCCGGGTCGCTTGTCGAATCCGACATTGAAAATGCTTAAAGGGTTCGGTGGACGGTCAACGTACACTTCACCTGCTGAATAAGTATTCGTCTCTTGAAGTTGCCGCTGATGCATTTTAACAGCAGCGTTGTAGCCTGCCAAGCGTCGCTCATAGTCCTTAATAAGCACAGCCGTATTTGTAACCACAAGCAACAGTGTAATGAAAACGGCTGCCGCGAAGCGAAACGTCATCAGGTTGTCAAGTAGTTCTCTACGGATGAGTGTTGTCAACATCAAGTTTACCTTACTACCGATTCTGCTCTTTTTCAGCAAATACAGAACGCTTTTACTGATGTAGGCTCAAATTTTGCGAATAAATCTCACAGTACCTATGTAACCTTTCATCAGTGCAATTCCCAATTTTGCGTCCGCCCTAAGAGTGCGAAACAACAGAAACACGCGCCAGAAAAGTATTGGCTTTTTGAGCGTCGTCACCCGTAGCGACCAATTTGAAGTGCCGACCTCGTCTGAAATTATGAAAAATGTGTCCGATCCTACCGGGTAAAACATTCCATGCACCATCCAGTGCTGCATCAGCACCCGCTTTTGAGGGAAGTTCGGTGTCGTCATGAAACAACTCAAATGTTCCTACCGCCTCGCCTGCACCTACCTGTATCTCAATGTGAAGTATCCCACCAGATTCAAACGGTGTCGTATCAATTTTAACAACTGGGTCATCTGACGTGTCGGTGCTGGATGCGCCATAAACATGCAAAATCTCCATCAACGCTGTCCCCAGACTGATCGGATTTCCATCTAATTTTGATCTTTTGCCTACACGAGTGCGTCTTCCTTCAAATGCCGCTACAGAATGCTTTAGCACCGTTAAATATGCTTGCGACGGGTTCCTATAAGGCAGTGCCGACTCCGGCTGATGCATAATGACCTCCGCATCGGGAGTCAACGCCAGAATATCCACAGAGTCGGTATAATGCTGTTGCATTTTTTTAGCCACAAGGCTCGACATCTCGCCTTTCGCGCCACTTATTAGTTCTGGCAATTCCCTGAGAAGCACCCATGTATTGACAAACTTCTCGTTAAGTGTCTCTATCACTTCTGAATCGGAGAGCGGACCCGCCCTCAAATATTTGCCGTTCGCTCAGCAAGATTCATCGTCTAAGCAGCCCCAGACAAGGATCGCATGAATCGGGCGGTGCGTTGCTTTCGCACGTTCAACTGCCCTCTCAATCGGCAGCCAGTCAATCTTCGCGAATCGGTAAAACTTCAATGCTAATGAACGGCGTGCTGCTTCTGCCGTGATAACAGTCTCCCACGCAATTTCATCTCGGTCGGTCTCATCCGTGGCAAGGAGTTCCATACGCGGCACAAAGACCATATCTGCACCACCACAAGCATTAATGTCAACATTGCTATTGCGTACAGGTAGTGCCAACGAAAACGCACGAACCGTTCCCTTTTTCAGATTGACGAACACTTGTCCGACATATTGCGATGGGATAAACTTGACTTCGGACTCCTGTTCCCACACCTCTTCAGCGTTTTCTTGTTGCGGCGCCTGATGTGCATCACTTCCTAATGTAAACTCGGCATGTATTCGGAAAGTGATCTCCGCATAATCTGATGAACGTGCCCGTAAGCACGCATAGGCACCCTCCGCGCCGTTACCTAAATCAGCTCTTGCCCCCGGATGAAACTGATAAAGGAAAGGAACAATCCTATTTGCATCCAGTGCCCATACATCCCCTACCGCTACAGTTGAGGCTGGAAGAAACACCTTAAAAGCCTCCGCCCCGTATTCTTTGACGGGGTGGCATGGTGACAGATCAAACATCTCAGCGAGTTGTGGTGAATCGTTGTGCATATTAAATGTGGCATCCGCAATCGGCTCCCAATGCGCATGCACCCGCACACTCGATGAACTATTTAACACGTTCCAAGGATTTATCACAATTTTCTCCATTGCCATGAACATTTCGTTTTTCTATAGATGTAATAACTCGAACCCGTTCAGTCTACCAACATCACAGCAATTCTGTTAGAAAAGCGTTGTTGCGCTGTATTTCAAGACCCTATTGATCTGGAACTGGAATCTGGTTCATATCCCAGAGAATAACCGTGCCATTGTCGCTCCCGCTGGCAAGTATTTGCCCATCTGGGGTGAAGGTAACAACCCGATTCCAACCCGGATGCGCAGTGAAAACGCCCTTACGCTCGCCAGTGACGGTATTCCACAATTCGATCGTCTGCCAACTCGCACTCGCAAGCGTTTGTCCATCAGGACTGAAAGCAATACCATAAACGGTACTTCTTACAGGTTTTAGCGTTTGCAGCAGTTTATCCGTTTCCACATCCCACAACCAGATTCCGCTGCGTTCGCCTGCAGGCACATTCCCCTCACCTGCAAGCATACTACCCTCTGGAGAAAATGCGACAGCAGCAACTCCATACCTATCCGCCGCGAGGGTTATCTTAACTTTACCGGTGGGCATATCCCACAACCGAATCATTGCTTCCTCAGTTGCCACGGCAAGTGTCCGTCCATCAGGATTAAGCGCGATGGCTCTGACCCCTCCACTACTTCTGGGTCCACCATGCGAATCCAGTTCTGATATATTACCATTGATGGTTTGTAAAAGGTGTCCAGTCTGGATATGCCATAGATGGACCGTATTATCCCAACTTCCGCTCACAAGCGATTGACCATCCGGTGAATAGGCAATAGAAGACACACCGTCTGTGTGCCCAGCAAGTGTTTTGACGAGTTGCCCGGTGTCAACATCCCAAATACGGATTTTGCTATCCCAACTCCCGCTTGCAATTGATTTACCATCCGGCGAATAGGTCACTGAACCCACAATATCCGTATGTCCAACGAGACGCTTCAGCAGTCGCCCAGTCTTGACATCTCGCAGCAAAATTGTATAGTCAGCTGCCTCACCACTGGCAAGCACTTTACTGTCCGGTGAAAACGCCACGGCTCTCGTGTAAAACGTATGTCCCGCGATAGTTCTCACGAGTTCGCCTGTATCGATATCCCAAAAACGAAGGGTCTCATCGTCCGCCAGACTCACAACGGTTTCATGATCTGGCGAATAGTTTACAGAACCAATCCTGTCCGTATGTCCACTCAGTATTTTCAAAGTGTTACCGGTGCGGACATCCCAAACACGGATAGTCTTATCCCAACTCCCGCTCACAAGGGTCGCACCATCCTGTGAATAGACCACAGAATAAACAGGTTTTGTATGTCCAGTAAAAGTTTTCAGGAGCTCTCCAGTACGCAGATCCCAAATACGAACCTTAGAATCCCGCCCGCCACTCGCAAGCGCAAGGTTGTCTGGAGAATACACGATACTATAGATGCTATCCGTCTGCTCAGTGATGGTTTTCAGGAGTTGTCCCGTCTCCACATCCCAAATGAGAATCGTCCTGTCTTTCCGACCGACACTCGCCAACGTCTTTCCATCATTTGAATACGCGACCCGGCGGATAGGATCCGTGTGCCCTACGAAGGTTTTTAACAGTTTACCGGTGTGCACATCCCAGAGTCGAACTGTAGTGTCCCGACTCCCACCGATAAGTGTTTCGCCTGTTGGACTGAATGCCAATGAGTAGACTCTATCCTCGTGGCCCAGGAGAAATTTATTGAGTTTATTGGCTTGTAAATCCCATAGAACGACTTGATGATCAGTTGCAGCAGCAAGCGTTCCGCCATCAGGGCTGAGTTCGATGATATTCCACATCTGTCCTGTTCCAAGGTCTGTGAGTAGATCCAGCTCTTCACCCGTACGGACATCGTATATCCAGATGCCGATCGAACTCAAAGCGGCAATTCGATGACCATCCGGAAAATAGACGAGATCCCTTAAAACACCCTTTCCAAAACGCGCGATCGCCCCTTTAGGAAGATGCCATCGAGTGTAATCTTGGGCAGAGCTGCTCGGTAGAAAGAGAACAGCGGTTAATAAGAAGATAAGCATAGCGGGAAAAAATAGTCTTGTTTTCATATCAATAATTTCCTCAATCTTGTTTTTAAGTTACTTATCAAATCCGACGCTTTTCAGCAAATACAAAACTCTCCACAATACACTATTGATCAGGAACTGGAATCCGGTTCATATCCCATAGAATAACCGTACCGTTATTACCGCTGGCAAGCATTTGACCATCCGGACTGAACGCTATCGCTTCAATCCACCCCTTATAACCGGTGAAAGTGCCTATATACTCGCCAGAAGTGGTATTCCACAATTCAATCGTCCGCGAACTTGCACTTGCAACTATTTGTCCATTGGGACTAAAGGCGACACCATAGACACTCCCCCTTGCCTTCACGATCTTATGCAGCAGGTTCCCAGTGCGCACCTCCCACAAACAAAGGTCGCCTTCACCCCCGCTTGCGAGCATCGTACCATCTGGAGAAAATACGACAGCAGCAACTTTACCGATATCCAGGGTGGTTTTGATTTTACCTGTCGGCATATCCCACAACCGAACCAATGCTTCGTCAGTTGCCACAGCAAGCGTCCTACCATCAGCGTTAAGCGCGATGGCTCTGACGCCGATAGATGGATCAGCATCCGTTATATTCCCAGTGATCGTTTGCAGGAGATGTCCAGTGTCAACATACCACAAATTGATTGTATTGTCCCAACCGCCACTCACGAGGGACTTACCATCGGGTGTATAAGCGATAGAATGCACACCTTTTGTATGGGCAGTGATAGTTTTGAGGAGTTCTCCGGTGCTGACATCCCAAATACGGATTTTGCCGTCCCAACTGCCACTGGCAAGCGTGTCACCATCTGGAGAATAGACCACCGAAAGAGCCCGATCCGTATGTCCAGTGAGAGTTTTCGTATGCTCTCCAGTCTCGACATCCCACAGCGAGATCGCATTATTTGTCCACTCTGTACCTGCAAGTATATTACCATCAGGCGAGAATATGATGTTCGCTGAAGGTGTTCGTCGAACAATAGTTCTCAAGAGTTCGCCGGTGTCTGCATCCCAAAAACGGATCGTCCCATCGTAGCCGTCACTAACAACTGTCTTGTCGTCTGGCGAATACTTCACAGAATCAATATCATCCGTGTGCCTCTTAAGGATTTTTAAGGTCTCGCCAGTGCGGACATCCCACATACGGATCGTATCATCCGAACTTCCGCTCACAAGCGTCGCACCATCTTGAGAAAAGGTCAGAGAACTCACATGATCCGTATGTCCAATAAAGGTTTGCAGGAGTTCCCCAGTAACAACATCCCAAATGCGAATCTTGGAATCCCGTCCACCACTCGCAAGCACTCGACTATGTTTCGGAGCATATACGATACTATTGATGCGATCGGTATGTCCCGTAATCGCTTTTCGGGGTTCTTCAGTCTCCACATCCCAAATAAGAATCGTATTGTCCCTCCAACTGGTACACGCCAATGTCTTTCCATCGTTTGAATACGCGATCAGCCGGATCCTATCCGTGTGCCCCACGAAAGTCTGTTTTAATTCACCCGTGTTAACATCCCACAGTCGGACTGTGGTGTCCCGACTGCCACCGGCGAGTATTTCGCCAGTCGGACTGAAGGCTAACGAATAGATCCTGTCCTTGTGTCCTGCGAGAATTTTTTCCAACCTCTTAGCCTGCACATCCCATAAATAAACCCTATGATCACTCGCAGCAGCAAGCGTCCTGCCATTCGGACTGAGGACCATGATATTCCAGATATCTTTCATGAACGGTTCATCGGTGATCAGATCCAGAATTTCCCCTGTACATACATCGTATATCCAGATACCAATTGAGCTCAAAACAGCAAGTCTATTACCATCCGGAAAATATGTGAAATCATAGCTTCCACCTTGCCCGAACCGCACGATCGCCCCTTCAGGAAGACCCCATCGGGTGTAATCTTGCGCGGAACTGTTTGGCAGAAAAAGAGCCGTGCTTAACAAAAGGATAAACGTAGCAGAAAATAATCGCGCTGTTCTCATGATGGTGTCCTCTAAAACAAAGTTAAACAAGATGATTCTGTTTGGCTATCTATACACACTTTTGGATGCACTTTTGGAAGTAACAGCATTACACAACAAGTCAGAAAAAAAATAAGGGACAGAGAGATTTTCCCTCTGTCCCTTTTCATGCTTATCAAAAAATATGAAAATTACTCATCAGGCTCAAAGAACACTTTGAGTGGCGCACTTAACTGTGGTGCAATTTCTTGCTCATCTACGACTTTATCGCCCGCCCATTCACTACGTTCAATCCCCATCGTGTAAGTTTGCCGCGTCATGTCAGTGTAACTCAGGTATTGAAACCCGGCATTTTCAAAGCAGATGAGCGCAGGGCCGTTGTCAGGGGATACCTGTAGCGTAACATGCTCAGCACCCAGTATCTCAAACGCGTAACGCACAGTTTCAATGAGTGTATCAGTGCCGTAGCCGCGAGCGCGATAATCCGGACGGATGATGACGAATTTAACAGTAACCGTGTCCGCATCACGTTGGAGAAGGATAAACCCGATAATAAGGCGTGTGGTACGGATTTCAATAGCCAATGTATGCATATCTTTGTCTGCCGTCCAGTCGTGCCAATCCTCCAGAAATGTCTCGAACGAGACCCGTTCAGCGTAGAGATGATTTCTGATGCCTGGCCGGTTGATCCAGCCCCAAATTTGGCGAAGTTCATTCTCTGTGGTCTGCCGGAGCGAAATGCCACCGCTGTAAAGGCGTTCCAGCTGCCGTAATTCACTGCGTAACTCCTCCAATTGCGCAGAGTGCATACCAATCTGCGCACCCGCAGTCCGAATCTTACGCTGATTCGGTTGATCCATGAATTTCGCCTGTTTCACCCTATTCTGGAAATACCCAAGTTTCTGTTCACTCCTCTCAATAATCCGTAACAAGTTGTTAATCGCATCCGCCCATTTCTCAAGATCAGCGTTTGCGTCGTCTCGTGTTTCGATCCGATCGCCGCTTATCTGTGTTCCGTTCATATCTCCCCTCCTTGAATCCAGAAATCCGGAGATAACTCTCATACCGGAGTGGATTAATATCGCCAGTTTCAACCGCTTGTTTGACAGCACATACCGGTTCATGCTGGTGCGTACACGCCGCAAATTTGCACTCTGGAATGTAAGGTCGCATCTCAGGAAAATGGATATCTAATCCCTGTTCGTCATCAATTTCAAGCAAACCCAGTGTTCGGATGCCCGGTGTATCCGCAACAAACCCACCAAATTCAAGCGGCAGCAGCATGACTTCCGTTGTCGTATGCCGACCTTTGTGGATGCGCGTATCCACCTCACCCGTACGCAATTCAAGTCCCGGTTGTAACGCGTTGAGCAGAGAAGACTTCCCGACCCCTGATGAACCTACAATCGCTGAAATCTTATGCCCCATCACTGCCCGTAATCTATCAACGCCGAGACCCGTCACGATACTTGTATAAACCACTTTATAACCTAATTCTTCATATAATTTCAATTCGCCCTGGACATTCTCCAATTTTGCCAAATCCATTTTGTTAATACAGATCACCGGTTCTACATCTGATGCCTCTGCTGTAACGAGGAATCTATCAAGCATCCGCAGTTTCAGCGTCGGATGCCGAGCGGCAAAGATGATAAGTAATATCTCTAAATTTGCCACAATCACTTGCCGCCAGCCATCCATACGGGTACGACCAAACTGGGTATCGCGGGGGAGGCATTCCTCAATGTACCCATTGTGCTCCGTGGAGGTCGGGATTGAGATACGCACGCGGTCGCCAACTGCAACTAAATCGACATACGGCATCTCTTTCGTCTCAGCGAGCCGCTTCTTCTCATCTTCAATGAGGTGGTGACGCACGGCACACGTATAACACGCTTTGTCAACTTGTACCTCGTACGCACCGCCTCTCGCTTTTATGACAATTCCTTCCATAGTTAGACCCACCTGCGGAAACATGGTCGTTTTTAAATATCGATTAAAACCAACTTGCCCAACAGAAAGCGCGCGGTTAGACACAGCCAAAACCCGCCATGAAACCGCGCACCTATCTAAAACATCCCCTAATTACCGGGATTCCGCCAGACGATACGCCCACGCGTTAAGTCGTATGGAGAAAGTTCAAGCGTAACCTGGTCACCCGGAAGCACCCAGATTTTGTGCCGCATTAACTTCCCAGCGAGATACGCCACAACTTTGTGGTCATTCTCCTCGAGCTTCACATGAAACAGGTTACCCGGTAAGGATTCCAGGACAACTCCCTGCACACGGATACCAGTATCTTTCGTATTAACATTTTTTACAGATTCATGGACTTCGGGCGTTGCGTTTACATTTTTCATTTCTATTTCTCCTTTGTGTGATAACTATTATTCTTCTTTACACTCTTTTGGATGCACTTTAATAACGAATTGTTCGGAAAAAAGTTGACATCAAGCCTCGAAAGTTATAAAATACACGCGGAGAAGATTCTATTTTCACTTTATTTCTATTAGGATTTACGCATACTGCTCTTTTGTAGCATAGGCTGTTAGCCTGTGCCAAGAGAACATCCGCGTTTTTCCAAGCACCCCACTTAACAGTGTGTGCTAAAATCAAAATTGCGTAAGTCCTATCTATAAGAAGGAGAAGAAGATCATGAGCCAAGCCTTACCTCTCGTTGCCTACCCTGACCTCGAAAACCAAGTCAAGGCGATGGAAGAAGACGGGTATGCGTATCTTCCAAAGGTTATTGACGAGGCACAACTCGCGGAACTTCGCGAGGCAATGGATCGACTCACCGCGAACCCTGAAAGTTTCGACCGGCATAGCCTGCCTGAGAACGGCAGCGGTTTCCTTAACAAACACATCAATAACGCCTTCAATCGCGACCCTGTGTTCCTGCACTACCTCGACAAATCTCCGGTCATTGAATTAGCAGAAGCCGTTCACGGTGATGATTGTCACGTCATCGGCATGACGGCTTGGGTAACAGGACCTGGACGCCCCGATCAAGGGCTACACATAGATTGGCTACCCATCCCCCTGCCAGCAGACCTCTTGGAAGATCCGCGCGTCAAAGTCCCAATCTTCATCTCAACCGCTCACTACTATCTTGATAATCTCTACGAAGATCTCGGACCAACGAAATTTGTGCCCGGCAGCCATCTTTCCGGACGAAGACCCGACGGTGAAACCGAATGGAAAGGCGCGCAAGAAAAGAGTATCCTCTGTAATGGGGGCGATGTCGTCATCTTCCGTAGCGAAGTTTGGCACCGAGGCACTGCGAATCGCAGCAAACAGACCCGCTATCTATTACAAGTACATTACGCGAATCGGATGATAACCCAGAAATTTCCGCCCTATCTCAACCGGTTCCAGTTTGATGCAGCGATTTTGGAGCAGGCAACCGAACGCCAACAACGCTTAATGGGTAACCACCGACCAGGCGCCTACGATTGATCGTAAAACCCCTCCCCTCAAAGAACGACAAAAGAACCACAACCTAACGAGGATAACAGCGACCTTTGAATAGAAACGAGACTCCACGGACACCGTCAACACCAAACGTCATCAGCGAGGAGCCGCACGGGAAAATTATTGCCCTGAGTTTGCTCCTCGCGTTTCTTTGGGGTGGGAATTCGCCTTCAATAAAAGTCGGTTTACAAGATTTTCCGCCGATGGTGTTGGCATTCCTCCGCTTTGTGATTGGACTTATTGTTGTGGGAGGGTGGTCCCTCTTCCGCCGCGTCTCGCTCGGTCTACGCCGTGGCGAACTGCCGCGATTGCTGCTCCTCACAGCCATTTTCATACTCCAAATTATCTGCTTGAACACCGGCACCAAGCTCACAACAGCATCCCGCTCCACTATCTTTATTAATGTCTACCCCTTTTTCACAGCACTCTTCGCGCATTTCTGGATTCCCGGCGAACGTCTGTCGGTCGCAAAGACGTTGGGGATCATTGTCGCCTTCAGTGGTGTTTTCGTAACTGTTGCCCCGAACCTCGGTGAAGGTGAAACGAGTATCCTCGGCGACATCCTTGTACTCATCAGTGGATGTTTCTTAGGGCTACGCGTCGTCGTGACAAAACTGCTCGTTCAAGCCATTCATCCCTACCGACTCTTGGTCTGGTATCTAAGTTTGAGTCTCCCGTGTTATGCCGCAATGGGGTTCCTATTGGAGCGCGGTGAACCGATGCAGCTGACACTTTCAAGTGCTACCGCACTCCTTTATCAAGGCGGTGTGATCGCTGGCTACTGTTTCTTGGCGTGGACTGCAATACTTGAGAGATATAGTGCGAGTAAATTGGTCGTACTTTTTTTCGCGACACCGCTTTCGGGGGTTCTGTTCAGCCATCTGGTCTTAGGTGACGAACTAACGATTAGCCTGCTCATCGGTGCCGTTCTCGTAGCAGGCGGGATTTATCTCGTAAACATGCGGCGCTGATAGGTTTAGATCCTCCGCTGGCAAAAGAGGATATGGTTTGCTATGGCGCATCAATAAGAACATTTAGGGCCGCTTGACTATCAGTTTCAGGATTGAATGTAAACAGCCCTTCACTTTGTGTTGCCCGCAAGAGGCGTTTATCGGAACTGACCAAAACCAGATTATCCCCAGAGATTTGTAATTCCCGTGCTTTATCAAGCGCGCATTGAAGGATGTATGCATCGGTGCTGTTAATAGGGTAATCATGAATGAGTTGCCGAGCAGCCTCTTTTTGATTAACGGTTGCATGCACTTGCACTACTTCGGTACTATTGACGACTTCGTCCTCAAATTGTTGAATCGCTTGATGGAATTCCGATTGGGTAATCTTTCCTTCATTTCTCTTTTTAGCGATGACGAAGCGAGTTTCGTCCATACTATCAAACAAGCAAATGATCCGCTTGGCAGAAACATTATCGAAAAAATGGTTGATTAAAAACGTTCCTTTTTCGACAACATACCGTTTAGCCATAGCGTTCGCATCTAACCAGAAATAATTCACGCAGGCTGCTCCTCATTACTCAATTCTGATTTTCATCATAGAGAGCTCTTAAGAAGTCAAACCCGGCTGCGCCGTATAGATTGCAAATCCGGTCAGCAACCTCCGTGTGCCCTGTTCTATACAGCGCACGGATGATTTCCTGAATATGTTCCTGATCGTGGTACGGATAGACGTTATGCGTTAGCATTCCCAAATAAATGTCGCCCACTTGTGCTGGGGTTTTGGTGGCGTGCGGTAGCAGTTCCTCAACGAAAAATGCAGAATCGGTAAGTCCTCTGATGTACTGGGTAGACATTTTTAGCCATTTCAGCACTTCTGCATCTATGGTATCAACGAGAGCTACCCATCCCGATAACTTCGATAAAACTTCCCCATATTTCTCTACATCGTCTTTTTGAGAAAGGGATTTATACAAGGCTCGCCATGTGGGTATTACCTTTACCCGCATTTCTTCAGGCAGGTCATCTCTTTTCTTCCAGAAAGAGTGGATTAGGGTGGAGAGGAGGTTCGGATTTTCGCTATTTACCAATTGGTAAATGAGGCTTGTTTCATCCGCTAATGTTTCAAATCCTTCCACCCATCCAAGGTAGATGTCGGAGACAAGTTTTTCCCGAACAATACGGTCTACTGTTACATCGACTTGTTGACTATCAAGATAAACAACGGGGGTCTGTGGTAATACCCTTGCATCTATCTGTTGACTACAAAAGTCGGATGTTATAGCCTTCGCATAGTGTCCATGCTCCTTAAGTAGAGAATAGATAGCTTCGGAGAGTGGTCTAGAATACAAAAGATATCCCGAGAAGGCCACGTGCCAGTGATACTCATCCTGTTTTGGGAAAATACGATCTATATTGTCAACTAACCAGGCCTTATCAAGGTATAACAAATATGTCAAGTACATGCCAAGCGTGAAGGAGAATTCAAAGGAGGGTTCCACATTCCTATCTAATCTTTTCGTGAAATCCGCTTTAATAACTTGTGGCCACCGATCTAGCTGATCCTCACTGTGCGCACGAGCAAATTGGAGAGCGTAGTTTACCATTGCTGAGAACACTTGACCTCTATCAGAATTCACCACAGCATACGATATTCTCTCAAAGGTAGAAGGTCTCAATCCAACTTTCTCTATAAGAATCAAGAGTATTTTCTCAGCAAGAGGCAAGAGTTTCACATCAAACGTATACTCGCCATCTCTTGTACCTGCTTCGATCAATTCAGCTACTGCAAAAATCCACTCGCTGTGACCACCATAGCGAGTCTCGTGGCGTTCAGCCCAAAACCGTTTTGAAGAAATAAGTTGATGTATGAAGTCTAACAACTTTGCCCAATCAAATTCTCTCTTATCACGCCATGCTTTCAGGAGTCCCCGCAATATCCGATATTGATAGAAGTTGCGGACACCTTGGAAAGGCTGTAGGTCGTTTACAAACTGCTGAGGATTCAACGCTACATATTCCTCAAACGTTTCTACTAATCCTTCTTCAGTGGGAACTTCAGGGCCCGAGGCTCTCTTTTGTTTAAAATCGTTGAGGAACTGAGCGATTTGGGCATTCGACATATCCGATAGCTCTTCAATTGTCGTTGGGCTGGTCTGTCCTTCCCAAGCTACCGTCCATAACAAAAGCCCTGGACGCTCAAGTTTCGCCGGGTTAATCTGCTCATACTTGTGATAGGCAGAGACAATTTTTTTATTTCCCGTCTCCATGAGGGCAGACAACCACTCTCGCTTTCTGTAAGCCTCCTGTTTCGAGCGAGTTTCATCATCTTCAGCAAACCCTATGTACTCTTCAGATTCTATCCACTGTAGTATTCGCTCAATTTCAGATTCATCAAAAGCACGACAGTTGGTTTGAAGCAGTTGATAAAGTTCAGGCTGCAGCAAAGTGTCCTCAAGCGGATTGCCTTGCCATTTCCAGAATAAATGTTTCAAATTCTCGTAATGGTGCTTGATAATATTAAGGGCAATTTGTTTGAAGATAGTTTGCTGTTTTCCCAATAAAGTTTCTATTGTTTTAGCGGTACTATCAGGTTTGGCAAGTCGAAACAGTTTACAGGTAAAACTCACTAATAATTCGGGATAACTTCGATAAAGCTCTTCAGAAGAATCGCTTTCAATCGGTTCTATGATCTGAAACCGGGATGCCTGTTGAGAAGTCATTTCTTGAATGTGCTCAAGGGCAATACGCCCTGCTTCAATGTCACATAATTTCACGATAGCAGGTGCCTGTTTTTCCATCATAGAGAGCATTTTGGAGTCCTTGATCATCACCTCAAGAAATACAAGGGTTAGCTCTTTCGCCTCTGCGTTGAGAAATTTGGGGAACAATGTTTGTTCAATTTCGTTCTCTACCAGTAATGGTTGTCTCCATCGCAATGCCCAAGCCATAAAAGTTATATGCTGGCGTTTTAACCTTTCAATAGGAAGTGAATCAAGAATTTTGATGAGTCCCCAAACTGTGGATTGATGCATCACTCGTTCTTGATTATTGTCAATATAGGTAACTATGTCATTAACAATTGCTGTAAAAGTTCTGAAGGTTTCATCATGCGGGTGATTTTTGATAGAATCGGCAACTTTCTCCAGATATACCAACGGATACCATGGGGAAACTGTGTACATTTCAGGCTGATCTGGCACTTCTTGAGGAGTAGGTTGACGATCCGGATCAAACCAGCCTGCATCTTTTAGAGATTTCAACCATCCAGGAGAATCCAGTTTGGTGAAGAAATATACGTGCCTTGCTTCAAATGCTAACAGATTGGGTAAAGTCTTTATTATTTCCTGCGTTGGTTCTTTGTAATCAAGTATCCGATCTAGTCTGCTAAGCAGATTAAAGTAACTTCCTACTAATTCTGTCAAGACATCCTCAAATTCGCGCCACAACGGAACAAATGTTTCTTTCGATCGAGGAGATCCCCAAGCACCGGGACGATGAGCAAATCGATGAAATTCGGTAGCAACACCTATCCATTTTTTGGCAATTGGTGCTTGTAAATCATCAATATCTAACGCAGCGAGAATTGAGGCGATATGACCGATGCGGTCGCTAAGGTTACCCAAATCAGTTTTTTTCAGCTGCTTTTGGATTTTCCGCTTCTCTGGATCCGTTGACAGCACATCTCGTAAACCTCCCTCAATTTCCCGAGCGATATGTGCTAAAAGATAGGAAGAAGTTTCCAGATCATCATTTTGTAGGACTTTTACCGCAGATAGATAAAAGGCAGCTATTTCGGGACCGATGGCTTGTAAATTCCGGTGAATTTCATCTTGTCGGGGAGACAACATCGGATCCTGATTGTGGAAAATATCTGGAGCCTGTGATAAGCCCTCAGGCGCGCCAAATTCATTTTTCATATTTCACACCGCTTCTCCTTCAAACTTTGTGCTAACATTTTAACACATCTTAAACCAAATTTCCACCCAATTTCTGTGCCTCTGTTTCCGAATCACAGCGTGATTTTTTACCGTTAGATTTGGGCATTCTATCCGCTAAATCGTTGAAAATGTTGCTTTTGCCTGAAAATATTGTATAATTTTAGTTGTATATAGGATATTATTATTATTATTTTAATTTGACAAATAATAAAATATGTCGTATTATAACTTACTATAGTTTGGACAACTTCGATCAGGTTTATGCCCGCTTTTCAAGCACGTTTGATTTTTCTCAAAATTCCTTACACAAACCCAACTCACAGAAAAATAAACGTGGAGACACCGATTCGCAGCCCTGTAGGGGCGGTATGTCTATAGAAACGCCACCGCCCACGCCGCTAAGCCCCGTAGGGGCGGCATGTCTATTTCATGAAAAAATTGTCCAAACTTTAGTATAACTTACAGCTCTTTGGACAAAGGTAGCAACTTGGGTTATAATATCATTCATGCTTGGCAGTACACCCCAATGAAAAGCATTCTTATTTTCCTAACATGTTTCCTCAGCCTATCTTTTTTTTATAGTTGCGGGGATACTGAAGACGCAAATCTTCCCGATCCAATCACGAAAACCGAGGAATACACTTTTACCGACACCCCTGATGAAACATGGATCCGCGTATCAGACGATTATATCGCGGAACTTATGGAACTGGAGCTCCCCCCAAACTTTGAATCTATAGAAGATCGAGAGTTACGCAAAAAATACCACCACATGCTCATCCTCAAACAGTTCGGTGATATCCCACAGGTCCGCACTGTTATAGAATATGAGTTAAATCTACCTAATCCACATCCTAATCCATATACTGTCCGGCTTATACCCGGTGATAAAGAAAGCATCGCTCACCTTGAGAGAGAAATCATCTATCTTGAAGCAATGGTATTCCTCTGGCCGAGTGAAGGTACACAGAAAGCATTAGAACATACGAAAAAATTGAAGCAGCGTTTCTCAGTAGATATGGATAAACTCATGAAGGAAGACCCTGAGTTATTCGTTCAAATTCAGCGCGACCACCTGATTGAGTCGTTTGGAGATATTCCAGAAGTCCACACCTATACAAAGATTTTGCTAAAACTAATGCTGGAGGAGCCTATAACCGACGAAGAGAGAGGTGCCTATTTAAAGGCAATGAATCATCTCTTCACTCAACAATGAGACAAAAACCGATGTTCTTGACATATCAAGTTATCGTTTGCAGCCATGTATACGGATTTTCGACACGGACATGAAGTTGTGCGCTGTGGCGTTTCGCGAGTCGTAACATCTGGTCATCGGTTGTTAAAAGAACATCTGCACCCCCGTTTTCAGCACAGGCAATATGTAAAGCATCAAATTGCTTAAAACCCAAAACTTCAAGTTCAGTGACTCTGAATTTTTCTGCTGAACCCACCAAAACAGTCTCGTGAGCAAAATTTAGTCTGTCCGTTATTACCTCGCGCTTTTTTAAATTGGGATTATTCGCAACCTCAATTGCCAAAGCTTCGCTGGCAACCCAATGTAATTCACCCGTAAAAAAATAATCAACGATTGTCTCAACGGCTTCGGTTTCACGGCGTATACGATCTTGTGCCTGATTATCTAAGGACCTGCCTATCGAACATGTGTCGAGATAGATTTTCCGTTTTTGAAACTGAATTTGCATGGATTCGCCTATTCTTTTTTTCGTAACGGATCCATCTTGCGTTCCTGCTGCATTTTTGTAATTGATGCGAATTTATCCAGATGTTTAGGGTGAGTCAAAGCACGGTCTTTTGTTCCTGATTTACACTGCCGCAGAAACCGCATCTGCCCAGATGGGCCCAGTTTCCCGGAAATTACGCTGAGTCCAAACCGATAAACCTCAATATCTGTCATTTCACTTAGGTCTTTGGGAAACTCATTTTCCGGGTCCTCTTGTTTCTTTTGGCGGAGCTCTTGAATTCCTTGCATGATTGTTTCCATATCCAAACCATCTAACCATTTATGGCGTTCAGCAGTATAATCGCCTGTGGGGGGCTCACACTGCTCAATAAACCGAATTGTTCCAGCATGCCCCAATTTATCCAAAAGGATTTCAATCCCGCGTTCATAAACTTCAGCATCTGTCATATCCTGGATGTTCATTTGTACTCACCTCCTGTAACTGCATCCATAAATATCCCAAATAGATAAGGCGAGGCATCATCCTCGCCTTAAAAATAGAGGAAAAACAAAACCTATCTGTTGCCAGACTGGGGTGCCATCGCTGGATAGATTTCTATATCAGAACGCGTGATGAGGACACCCGTGTAAAAAGTTAGCCAATCCCCACAAAGTTCAATAGACATAAACGCATCGTCATCGCTGGCGTATTCGTGGAGTTCTACATCGAATTTCTCTTCGCCTTCGGCATCCGTAACCGTGAGGGTTGCGAGAACAATATCCTGTCGGCTGTATTCAACAGCGATGTCCTCATCTTCATTATCCGGGTCTGGAAAATAGAGTGTCATGAATTCAGGTAACGGATCAGCGAGTTCACATTCATCATCAACAATCCATCGCGAAATTTCGTATGCGTCCTGAGTCCCCGCAACATGATCAACACCGATTACAACCTCTTCATCCGCGTCGCGAATGTGATACATATAGCGACGGAGGCTATCGCCTTCATACTTTTTGCGTATAACAAGTTTGAAAGCGTGTGAAGTATCTCCCGTCTCCTCATACGTGATAAGGTCGGAGAGTTCAATCATGCTGTCAATTGGAATGTCAACCAACTCATGCCGTTCCGGCTTTTTCGGTTCGGTCTCTTTCCGTTTACCGAACAAGGGTCTCCCATCTTTTCTGCCAAATAGTGCCATACCACCACCTAAAAATAACCTTTGTTATACATGACCAACACGATGACACCGACAACGAGAAGACTGCCGAAGATAAGAACAAACCAAGTCGCGCCAGATGTCTTTTTCTCTACATAAACAGTCCGCGTAGTCGGTGGTGCCCGCGTTTGCGTTGTTGTTACTGTCGGTGTTTCCTCAGCAGCTGCAAGGAGTTCCTGTTTGATTGCCGCCTCATCGGGCAGCACCTCAACAGTGTAGACCTCCGCGTTATCCCCATAAAATTCATCCGGATTTTCCTCAACATAACTCGCTACATAGTCTTCGTCACGATTGGTTCCCGGATCCACGTAGTTCGCATTCGGTTCAACACCTTGGTTTTCGTAGTAATCCCGATAGAATTCGTACTCTTTTTGTTTCTCGGCACTCCAATGTGATCGGTCATAATCCCGATGGTGATAGTGCCACAGGTAACTACGCTGAATCGCATGATTATAGTAGTCGTGGAAATAGATACCGAACATCAGGTTATTAAAGGCCATGGAGGCAGACATGCTATACATCGAGTACCCCATCATAGGGTAATAACCACCAAAATTGTTGACGGTAATCGTAGAACGCTGATCCCGACGGGCGCGTGCAGTTTGCCGGTTCGCTGTCCTAACTTGACGCTTCAAAGTCCGGTTTTGTGCTTTGAGTTGCCGGACCTGCTTCCGATTCTGACCAGTCGTTGCGCGTTGTTGGCCGCGCGATGCAGTAGTGCTTCGATTTGTCGCCGTCGTCGCTTTCGCACGGTTCGTCGCCGTCTGTTTCTGACGTGCTGTCGTGCTGGCACGTGTGCCAGTGCTTCTCGATGCGCTGCTTCTGTTATAGGTGCTACCCGTGCTCCGTGTCGTCCGAGTCGATGAACGTGGACTCGTATAAGAGCGACTCGTACTGCTCCGACTACGTGTGCTACTCGTGGCTCGCTTCGGCGCGCTGTAGCTGCGCCGGGTTGAGCTGCGACTAAAACTCCGGCTCCGACTGAAGCTCCGTCCGCCGCGGCGGCTCTCCACAATATCCGGCGCAAAACTAAATAGAAAGACTACCAGAACCGTGAGAATTGAAAACTGTTTGAATTTGCGCTTCACCCTGTTACCCCTCCTTAAATTTTTTTGCAGAGCCATTCAGTTTTCCTTTAGGAAGATCCCTGATTGTTCCAAGACTTACTGTAGGAGCGAGCTGTGCTCGCGATCTTTCGGGCAAAACGCTTGAAAAACCGAAAACTGAATGATTCTGGATTTTTTTGCTGAAAAACTTGACAAAAAACATTGAACTTGTTAAAATAATTAAAAGTATCTATAAATTTGGACCGGTTTCGTTTTTGAAACCTCTATGTGCCTGTAGCTCAGCTGGATAGAGCGTCAGCCTCCGGAGCTGAAGGTCGGGCGTTCGAATCGCCCCAGGCACTTTCTTTATTTTAAATCGACAGTGTACAAGGCACACGATCGCCACGCGAAACCCCATATCTACACTTTAGAGTATGTTAACATTAAAAAGGAGAGTTGTCAAAGATATTTTCAGCGAATATTCAGGTTTCCAACGAGCGTTGATCCTCTTCCTCGAACGCTTACCTGAATAACAGATAAATGGCCCAAATTTTAACGACTTGTGCTAAATAACTTTATGTAAAACGTTATTTTCCATAAGTATGAAGTTTTAGCAGGGGACCTCATGAATTGGTACGCTCTTCAGTCCCGTAGGGACGATATGTTTATAGAAAAACGTTCAACAAACCTTCTTTAGTCCCGTAGGGACGATGTGTTTATAGTCCAAAATCCAATAGGTGTGAAGAAAACAAAAACAATAAGTTAACTAACACTAGTTGTAATTTTAGTGAATCATTATAGATGACTGTATTATATGATTGAATCGGTTGTTTCGCTTAGGTAGCAACTTAGAACTTAGGTTATTGTGATATATTGAAAGGAAAATAGATGAAAATAGATTCCGCATTCCATTTTTTTGTTCTTTTCATGGCACTCCTAACCTTCGGAATGCCTTTTGGGACGTTAGCTCAACAACTTTCGGTTCAAGCTGAAGCCATGAACGCTGCCCAAAGAGATGCAGTAGCTCGCACGAATCAGAATATGTGGCGTGCTTTCGGCTGTTTTGGTGGTCTTTTCGCAGTCACTGGAGGTTATTTGTATGAACCCGCTCCACCTCCCAGTGCGCTCCTTGGAAAATCACCCGAATATGTCGCCTTTTACGCCGATGCCTACACGTTAAAAGCCAAAAATATTCAGACACGCGCAGCTATTGAGGGGTGTGTTGCCAGCACCTGTGTAACTGCTGCATTGTATGGTGTTCTCATTATCTTGGTAGCAGAGGAGTCTACATCTTCTCGTTATTACTTTTATTAACATGAGTTCCTAAAGGTTTCCGAGAGGCGGCAATCCTCCCTGATTTCATTAGGCACTTGCAGTTCCAGCGATTGTCCAAACTTTAGTTAATCTTACACTGGTATAACATTTGAAAGGAAAACATGGCACTTGACGTACGCGACGCACAACTATTGGATTTGGTTGACCCAGCGGCAGATATTCAACAAATAGCAACGAACTGCCAATTCACCGAGGGACCGCTCTGGCACGCGACTGGACAGTTCCTACTTTTCAGCGATATCCCCGCTAACAAGATGCGGAAATGGGAGGCCGACGCAGGGATGACGATTTTCCGAGACCCCTCTGGAAAATCAAACGGATTGACCTACGATAAAGGTGGACATCTCATCGCCTGTGAGCACGCAAACCGACGCGTATCACTCACAACCGCCGATGGTGATGTTATCACTATTGCCTCGCACTATCAAGGCAAACGCTTGAACAGTCCCAACGATATTGTTGTCAAATCCGATGGAAGTCTCTATTTCACAGACCCACCTTATGGGTTAAGTGCAGCGTACGGGGTGGAATCCGAAAAAGAACTCGAGTTTCAAGGCGTCTACCGCTTGTCCCCCGATTATCAGACACTGACACTCCTCGTTGACGATTTTGACAGACCCAACGGCATCTGCTTCTCACCAGACGAATCCATCCTCTATATTAACGATACCGAACGGATGCACGTCCGCGCATTTGATGTCCAATCCGATGGCACAATCACCAACGACCGTTTATTCGGTGAAGAAGAGGGCGACAACGGCAAACCCGACGGCATGAAGGTTGATGTCCAAGGGAATGTCTATCTAACCGGTCCAAACGGGATTTGGGTCTTCGCACCCGACGGAACGCACCTCGGCATTATTCTTGTCCCTGAGCGCGCGGCGAACTTGGCATGGGGGGATGATGACTGGAAAACCCTGTTTATCACAGCAAGCACCTCGGTTTATCGTATAGCATGCAAAATAGCAGGAGTCCCTGTACCCTAATGTCAATGAAAATTAATATCAAACGCATAGATAAGACGCTCCCATTGCCGAGATATGAAACATCAGGGTCTGTCGGCTTCGATTTTATCTGCCGAGAATCAGCAGAGATTGCCCCACAATCTATCGTACTCATCCCTGCTAATGTGGTTGTCGAAACCCCGCCCGGTTATATGCTTATGGTCTGTCTACGCAGCAGCACACCGCGCAAATTCGGGCTGCTGATGCCACAAGGGGTCGGCATCGTTGATAACGACTACTGTGGCGAAGAGGATGAACTGAAAATCCAAGTCTATAACTTTACCGACGAGGTTGTGAAGGTCGAAAGAGGCAGTCGGATCGCGCAAGGGATTTTTGTCCGTGTAGGGACGGCAGAATGGAATGAGGTTGAACAGATGACCGCCGCTTCAAGAGGCGGGTTTGGCAGCACAGATCGGTAGCCTTCGGCTCCCAGCGTGTGTTCATAGGAGGGGTGCCAGCCATAAATGCTGGAAATCAGTACCGATGAAACAATACCTTGAAGGACTGCAACAAGTATTAGACACGGGCGTTGACCGAGAGGGCAGAAATGGGAAGACCCGAGCCATTTTCGGCATGCAAATGCGATATAATCTCGAAGACGGATTTCCCGCTGTAACCACGAAGAAACTCGCATTCCGCTCCGTAAAAGCAGAACTCTTAGGGTTCTTGCGCGGCTATGATCACGCTGAGCAGTTTGAGAAACTCGGAACACAGATATGGAACGCAAACGCCGATGCTTGGGGGCGTGATGGATACCTCGGACGGATATACGGAGTTCAGTGGCGAAAATGGCAAACGGAAGATGGGACGATCGATCAGTTAGCCAAGGTCATAGAACAAATCCAGACAAATCCGCACAGTCGTAAACATATTGTCACGGCGTGGAATCCAGCGGAATTAGAGGAGATGGCATTAACACCCTGCCACATGTGTTTTCAATTCTTTATCGCAGACGGCAAGTTGTCGCTGCAGATGTATCAGCCGAGTTGTGATATGTTCTTAGGTGTGCCTTTTAATATTGCCTCCTACGCGCTGCTTCTGCACATGGTGGCGCAAGTAACAGATTTAATACCCTATGAATTCGTCCACACTTTAGGGGATGCCCACATCTACCACGCACACTTTGAAGCCGTTGAGATGCAACTCAAACGAGAATCTTACCCGCTCCCGAAACTCGTTTTGAATCCGAAAATCAAGTCAATCGATGCTTTCAAGATGCAGCACATTCAGTTAGAGGACTATCAACATCACGACGCGATTCGCGCACCTATGATTGTCTAAAAGGAGAATCAAGATGATGAAAAAAAGAAAGGGGTTGATACTTTTCCCTACAGGGTTGATGATCCTCGTTATAAGCCTTTTAAGTATATGGCTATCAGGTTGTGGAGATTCCTACGAGCATGCTATTTTTCGCTCCGGGGACATGATTACGGTTTATTGGGTCTTGGAGGAAGAGAACGCAGAAATTACCAACTTTGAACTCAAGAACAATATCTTGGAATTCGACATCGATACCGGAGACTTGCACGAGAAACAGACGCTTCCTATCAATTCTGCCAAAAGCCATGAAACCCTCGAAATTAAGGGAATAAGCCGACTTGATGAGTTAGCAGTTTTCCATATTGTGGTTAACCCTATGCGGCAATCATACCACGAATTTCCTGGAATCGAAAAATCTTATATGACATTTCGCGGGCGCGAACACTTTGAGGACACCAAGCCGGGGGACTTTACAAATGCTGAAACCTTCCGAGCTGGCGACAGGATCACAGTGTTTTGGCACAGACCCGGGAAATCTGAAAAAAATTGGCATAACTGGAGAAAGGGATACGGAAGTAGTAATACGATGGATAAAGGTGGACTTCCAGATAATTGGGTGGATAGACTTTCTATTAAAGAAGTAAAACCGCCTGAAAAGGTGATGTTAATAGGTGTCGGTATGACTCCTGAGATTTACATTGCATATTTCCACGTTTCCGCTACCGACTAATAACGGTATAACTTCGTTCATCCTTCAAAACAGAACTCATAGACACGATACCTATAAGGAGACCATGAAACAGGAAAAGCAAAATGGACATTTCTTCAGTGAATCTGAGCAAAACGGTAATCACTTAGACATCCAAGAATTGACACTATCAGAGGAAGCAGCCTTCCTCATTGGACTGATTTTTGAGGAGTTTGAGGAACTGCTAAATGACTATCCACACCACGCCGCTTACTGTTTCGCATCAATCATCCATCTCTCGGACACTGCGGAGGACCTCTCGCATTTTGCAAGGCGGTTGGGCATGTGGCTGTGGATTGAAGTACTCTCTTTTCAAACCGAGGAGCCTTTAAGCCTCCCTAAACTCGCTGATCACTTTGAAACCGATGTCAAAACTGTTCAAAACGGGATTGATGAACTCGTAAAGACAGGCCAATTTGAAATGGAGTGGAAACATCGAAACAAGATTAAACTGGTCCCTCGGATGCTAAAAGAGACAGTCATCCGTTTTGCTGAACAGGTCGTGAGCGGGATAGAAATGGGAGAACAAGAAGAAGGAGCAGCACCCTAAAAAATGTTAATTTCAATGATCGCCGCGATGGACAAAAACCGGCTTATCGGCAACGGACCAGACATCCCGTGGCAGATGCCTGCAGACCGACGGCATTTCCGCGACATGACCATCGGCAAACCCGTCGTTATGGGACGCAAAACTTTTGAAACCCTCAAACGCCCTTTAGGCAAGCGACGCAACATCATCCTCACACGGAACGCGGCTTACAAGGCACCGAAAGGGTGTATTGTCGCACACTCCGTAGAAGAAGTGATTAAACGCTCTCAGGAAGTAGAAGAACTCATGATATGTGGAGGCGCGCCTATCTACGAAGCCTTTTTACCGCACGCAGATAGGCTCTATCTTACGCAGATTCATGCCACGTTTGAAGGCGATGTCTATTTCCCTGCCTTTGATATAACAGCCTGGCAGGAAGTGAAACGCATTGACGGTGAACCCGACGAGAAAAATCCTTATCCCTACAGTTTTCTGTTTTTAGAAAGAAGATAGAGAAGATAGAAAGGAGCGAACCTGTGCTTAACCTTTGTATGCTCTCAGGTTCTTTTGAATACGACTCGGAAGCATCTCTGAACATATTCAAAAAGTTTGTTGAAAAACACTACCCGATCAAAACAAATCTAATCGTCTATAGTTCGGAAGATGATGACCCCTCTTTGGCAGCGGTAGATGACGCAGATGCGCTGTTAGTTTTCACGCGGCGGCTCAATACAGATGGGGCATCACTCAGACAATTTCAAGATTACTGTGAACAAGGGAGACCCATTGTTGGGGTAAGGACAGCCAGCCACGCCTATCAAAACTATCTCGCGTTTGATAAAGATGTTCTCGGTGGCGACTATCAAGGGCATTACGGTCATGGACCCATTACCCGTGTTGAAATCGTTGAGGCGGAACACCCCATTCTAAAAGACATCCCAGCGTTTGATACCTACGGAAGTCTCTATAAGAACCCATCACTTGGTGACGATACATCTCTACTACTGATGGGACACACAGATGAACATTCAGAACCTGTCGCATGGACACGCTTGCATAACGGCGGTCGCGTCTGCTATACATCACTCGGACATCAACAGGATTTTGAAGTAGAACTCTTTCTGCGATTCCTCGCACAAAGTATTTTATGGGTATCGGGACAGATTTAACGAAATTTGAGGCACTCTCAGAGATATGGAAACACTGACAATTACGAATGGCGATATCTACACTCCTGAACATTACGGACAGGGAAACATTGTTATTCAAGACGACACAATCTCAGAGATAACAAAAGGGACACCTCAACCGTCGGCGGAGGTCATTGACGCGTCTAACTGCCTTGTCATTCCGGGGATGATTGATGGATTAGTCCATGGCGGTGGCGGCTACGGGACGATGACAGGTCAGGTTGAGGACGTAGCGGCAATCGCGCGCGCCCATGCACGCAGTGGTGTCACCTCGTTGGTGTTAGGCATCTCCTCCGGCAGCATGGAACAAATCAACGGTGCCTTAACCGCTATCGCACACGTTGTTGATGAGCCGATAGCAGACGGTTCACAGATTATTGGTTCCTACGTTGAAGGAAAATTCGGGAGCCTCGCCAAAAACGGCGCACAGAACGCCAAGTATATTACACCACCCAATTTTGAAGAATTTCATGCAATGTGGGCAGCTTCCGACGGCACCTTGAAAGTCATTTCCCTCGCACCGGAAAACGATGAAAATTTCCAATTTATCAAGCACCTCGCAGCCTATAAGACAGACGCATACAACGACATCGTCATCGCAATGGGACACACAAATGCTACATATCAACAAGCGATGGCAGCGATTGACGCTGGCATAACGCGCGCCACACATACCTACAACGGTATGAGTGGAATGCATCACCGAACCCTCGGTGCTATTGAAGCAGTGCTCTCGCACCCAGATATCCACGCAGAACTCATCATTGATGAACACCATGTCCACCCCTTTTGGGGGAATAGCCTGATTCAGCAGAAAGGAACTCACGCAGTCGGATTGATTACGGACTGTACAGAACTTGCCGGGGTCCCTACTGAAGCATGGCAGGCATCAGCCACTTACGTTCCTGAACTTGATGCCTATCGCCTCAATGAAGATGCAATCCCTGAACACGACACCGCTTTTGAAGCCGGGACCACCGAGAAGTACGTACGCAACGGCGCGATGTGGCTCGATGTCGGCAAACCGACCGAACGCCTCGCAGGTGCGAACATTACCCTTATGGATGGTGTCCGTAACGTTATCAATTGGGGAAATTCTCTCGAAGATGCATTAACAATGGCAACATTAACACCCGCCCAAAATTTAGGGGTCGCAGCGTCCGTAGGTTCAATCGCAGCCGGTAAAACAGCCGACCTCGTTATTGTTGATGAAAATTTAAGCGTCCGGACGGTTATTTTGCGTGGAAAACCGCTAAAGCACTACAGCGTATCCCATAAATCGCTTTAGCACTCTTTGCGATATATCCTCAATTGTAGCGGCGGAATCGCTACTGCCTACCATATTTCCCATAAAACCTTGATAATCTCGGCTCTCTTTAAGTTGACTGTGATAACCGCCGTATTGTTCCGAATGGCACGCGATACAGGGTGCCATCAAATCCTTCGGATCATTATACTAACGTATCTAACCCTTGTGGTGTAAGGGTTTTTATGGGTATATAGGATCCAGACGCGTTTCTCTATAAATGCGTAGCAAAAATAAATTTCATTTTTTTTTACATTTTGCACGTTTTCCGATTTAAAAAAGCCTCTTTAAGAACAGGAATCGGAAGTTTCATTAAAAAACGGAAAGGTAAAAATAAAAGATGCTTGGTTTTCCGAAAATATTGCACCAGCTTCATCTCTTTGAAGAAGATAGTGTCCCCTATGTCGCCGACCTCGACAAAGCACGCGTCATCGAACTCTCGGCTGTGATGATGGACATCCTAAAACTCGCAGAAACGCAAACCGATGATGCAATCGTCGAAACGCTGAGTGCTTCTTATGAAGAAGACGACATCTCTGAGGCGTTTGAAAGATTCGCCGAGCTTGAAAGAGAAGGTTTACTGTTCAACCGCGGTGAGGATTTGGAGAGGAGTCTCGCGACGGAGAGCAAATGGCGAAAGCTGCTGGTTGTGATACCCGGTATCAATCCGGATTCGTTTTTTGATATTGAGACACTATCTGCCGGTACCAACATGGCACTCGCTTATATGATTCGACATCTCACCAAGTATGCTGATTTGCATTTTGCGGGTTCTCGGAACAGGAAGATCGCAGACGGAGTATATGAAGTCGATATCAGTATTGATGACTTGGTCCGTCTTCGGTCAAAAATCGCGGAGACCTACTACGGCATCCTAACCTTGCATCAAGAGCATGAGCGGTGGCTCCTTCCACTCTACCGGTACCCTGAATTCCCGCCGATTCTCGTTCAGAATCACGCGCCCCGCGGACACGGTGGGCAGGCGATCAATTCGATGCTGCGGCACTATGCGGCGATGCGGGATTGTGACGGTTTCACAGCACCTTCGGATTACGTCCGTGATTTTTATGCGGGTTATGTCTGGGATCCGAGTTTCTTCAATACCTTGCCGAACGGTGTTGATTCAAGGTTGTTCTGTCCGATGGATAAAGCCGCAGCGAAACGCGAAATTGCTGAATGGGTCGGAGACGAACGGATTGAGATCGCACCGACTGTCGGTTATCTCTCGCGGGTGCAGTCGGAGAAAGGGGCATCCGTCTATTTGAAGTTGGCGGCGTTGAACCCGCATCTGATTTTTATGATTGCGGGGCCGGATATGGGAAGGTATGCGTCCCGTGAGGTTCCTAAGAACCTTGTGTATGTGGGTTTCCATCCGCGTGAGAAGTTGCCGCTGATCTACAATGCGTTTGATGTCTACTGTTTTCCGTCGATGTCGGGTGAGGAGACGTTTGGACTAACGGTGCTGGAGGCGATGGCATGTGCTGTGCCGCCTGTGGTTCCGAATTTTGATGGTGTCCCTTCGGTTGTCGGGGATGCGGGGCTGGTCGCGGATGCTGATAATTTTGATCAAGACATCGCGACACTTGTGAGTTACCCATGTCCGATGAGTTTTTCGGAGAAGATTAATACGTTGTTAAACAATACACAGGTGTGGGAAACGTTCTCGGAGAAGGCGAGACAACGGGCACTCTTGTTCACTTGGGATAAGACGGCACGCCGAATTGTACAGTTATTTGAGATGCTGCGTCAAAAGAAGAAGTTAATCAATCGAAACAGGCTCCTGAATGTGTTCGCACCGGCACAACCGGTAGAAGGTGAAGCACCAGAGAGAGAGAAATGTAGGTCGGTTTTGCTGAGTATGAATACCCATTACGAGCGGTGTCTGATGCGGGATGCAGTGTATCCGCTGCCTGTTGAGGATGGACTGGTACTGAGTATCTTGAAAAACCATACCACCAGAGAAGCAGAGTCAATTCTTGCCGAACTGGTTACGGATGAGACGGAAGCGCGGGCGATTCTTAAAAGGGTTCGCGGTCTAATCAATGCGACGGCGTGATTAATAACTATCAGCAGGAATAGCCGTTAGCCATCGGCAGTCAGCAAAGAAAACATTGTAGGTAGTATTGTTTTGAGAACTGCCACAAGTACACTCTTTGCCGAAAGCCGATAGCCTTTCTTGCCGAAAGCCTTTCTTGCCGAAAGCCGACGGCTGATAGCCGATAGCCATTAAAGGAGCAAAATTATGGTATCTCGACAGCGTTATCAATTAAAACGTCATCATAAATTTGAACAGGATGATCGCAAGTATGTGGCGGACCTTGAGACGGGTGACCTTGTTCAGGTAAACGATGTGGAATGGGAGATTCTGGCGCGTTATGCGTCACAGACACGGCATCGGATGGTAGAGCGGTTGAAAGGGAAGTACAAATTAACGGCTATCTTTGAAGGGATTGAGCGTTTGGAACGGCTTGGAGAGCAGGATATCCTTTTAAGCCCGATTGTTGAGCCTATTGCGCCAATGCGTGCGAATAGGAAGCAGACGGATCGGATGCCGAAGTTGTTGGTCCCATTCCATTTTACGCAGGAGAAGTCGGCGTTGGATTACCTCACAGGGTTGAACCGCTACCAGTTTTTGCGGCACCTTTCGGCGTTCGTTGAGTTGGAAACATTGGCTTTTTCTGAGATTGGTGAGAAAAAGGAGATTCCAGATTTCGACGAGGTTCGGGTTCGGAAGGTAGATATCCCGAAAAGTAGTGCCTTGATGGCGCCGTGGTATGCGCTTGATGGGTATGATGGTATCTTACTCCTTTCGCAATTCTTGACAGAGGATTTGTTCTATTATCGCGTGCCTGATGTTCCGGTTGTTCACTGCATAGAGGGTGTCCAGCAGCTACAACACGTTTTGCCAAAAACACTCTTGACGCTCAGTGCTTTCCAGCGTTCAAAAGATACGCTGGTGGTGAAGGCATCGTGGATGAAGGAATGGCTGGCTGAATTGGGGGTGCCGGTGGAAAATGTGCGTGTGATTCCCGATGGGATAGACATTGGCGCGCCAATCGGCGATAAGGTGCTGGCAAAGCAGCACACCGCTGCTATCTTTGAGAAGCCGATGTTCACAAAGCAACCCGTTGTTGGATTGATCTCTGGATTTGAACCCAAGCGCGGCGCGGCGTGGATCACTGCGTTTGCGCGTGCTAATCCGCATCTCGCTATTTTTGTCTATGACGCGATGTTGGCGGAACACTACCAACATCCGCCGGAGAACGTGGTCATTTTTCGAGCGGATGATGAGGAGACCTTATCGGTTTTACCGATATTTTTTCAGGCGTTGGATCTGGTATGTTTTCCCGCGATGCCGGGGACTCCGCTCTCGATCGTTTTGGAGGCGATGGCGTTTGGTGCCCCTTGCGTTGCGATGTCAAAGTATGGGATGCCAGAAGAGGTTGCGAGTGCCGGGGTTGCTGTAGCGGCGGACTGGGACAACTTTGGCAATTTCCGAGTGCCGATGGCGGAGTTATCAAAAACTATACACAAGTGGTTGAAGCCTTCCCAGGTGCGTGGGGTGTGTGAAAATTTTTCGGAACGGATCGTTCAACGACATACGCGGAAGGGCACTGCGGGGGCGATTGTTCGGGTGTTTGAAGAGAGTTTTCAACGAGAAACAGACGATTTTGGGGAAACCGAAAGAACACTGTTCCCGCCAATTTTCTGTCGTCAGTACGAACCGGAGACGGGCGCGCTTAGGTCCTGCGTGTATCGGTTGGGAATCAATAGAGACAATAATGATCTTGAAGAGGCTTTGGCGGAGGTGTTGGCTGAGGGACATACGTCCGCTGAAGTGGCATCGGTTTTCAAGCATTTCCAGCGGGAAAGTCCCGTTTGTATGTGAGTGTGTTTCTCGTTGGAACCAGATGTTTCCCTGCTACGGTTGGGAGGCGTATCCCGCCGGGGTGGGATTCCCGGTAAAAAGGGAGGAGGTGAATTTGATGAAAAAGAGTCTCCGCGGTAAAATCCGCGAATATATCCAGTCGGAAGAGGGGAAGGTGAGCGTGAAATCGCCACTGACGCTCGGTATAGCGGCAGGCGGTCTTCTGCTGGCACATGCCATTGTCGGAACACCACAGGCAGAAGCAGGGGAGTGTGTTAAGGGCGAAGATGAATGCCCTGCCAATCACACCTGTCGGGGTCCTTTCATTTGGAATGGTATGGAGGAAATAGGTACATGTATACCAGATTGTTAAGAGAGGCTGCGGTGTGAACCGCTGCTCTCTTCTTGACTTTTGTTTGAGTGTGTGGTGGCTTTTGCTGCCATACGCTCGGACATACGTTCCATTAAGTAAGTATTTATTGTCAGAATCAGGATTTATAGGATTACAGACGTTTATTGAATCACTCAGGACAGACGCAATCTACGCGATAGTGTCTGAAAATTAACAATCGGAGAATGGATATGAGATTGACGATGGTTTTTACTCTAATCCTCTTGATGCTGATATTTGGCGGTGTATGTTGGATTTTTGCGGAAGTCCCGCGGACACCGAAAATCCTGTTTACGTCCACTCGGGATGGTAATCGGGAGATCTACATGATGAATCCGGATGGCTCCGAACAAGTAAACCTCACACAGCACCCCGCCGATGACCTTGGAGCCGTATGGTCTCCGACGGGTGAGGAGATTCTGTTCGTCTCGGATCGCCAGGGCACACGCGTGCGTGACTTGTATTTGATGGACGCGGATGGGTCGAATGTCCGGCGTGTCTTCAAGCGAAAAATAAGGGCTTGGAGAGGCAGCGCAACGTGGTCTCCGGATGGCAAACGGTTTGTCTACTGGTCCGCGGACAGAGATCGTCTCAAGTTCGGTCTCTATCTTGGGACGTTTGGGGAAGAGGATGCCGAACCTCTGCCGTACGGACGTTCCCCTGCGTGGTCTCCCGATGGTTCAGAGATCGCTTGCTCTGTCCCTCATCAATTCGGGGCTCGACTTACGTTTATTAACGTTGACACTCTAGAAAAGGAACAACCACTTCCCGATAAAGCACTACGACGGCAATACGAACCATCCTGGTCTGCTACGGGCGACAGACTTGCGATTTCTGGGAACAAGCATCCGTTGCCGGTGATCTTGGAGAGGGAGCTGCACGACGCGTGGGCAACTAAAGACACAGTTTTTATTGTGAATCGTGATGGCACCGGTCTGCGTCAACTTGTTGAGGAAGCCGGTCCCGCGGCAGTTACTTCTGCGTTATCACCGGACGGTTCGCAAGTGCTTTATACACAGGAGACTAACGGACATACCCAAATCTTCAAGATTGATGTGAACAGCGGGATTCGGACGCAGTTGACGCATATTGGAGGTCCTTTTCGGCGAACGAATTATGGCGGTGATTGGTTTGATCCGGCGTATGCGTTGCCGGTCTCACCGCAGCCGGACTTGCTATCGACGACTTGGGGTGAACTGAAAAAGGAGTAAGATTTTTAGGAGAAATGGGTATGAGATTATTATTGATTTTTTCCTTAACGCTCTTAGTGCTGATATGCGGGGATATGTTTCAGGTTTTTAGCGAGGTACCGACAACGCCGAAAATCCTGTTTACGTCTAGTCGGGACGGCAATTCGGATATCTATATGATGAACCCTGATGGCTCCGAACCGGTGAACCTCACACAGCATCCCGCCAGTGATATGAGTGCTGTGTGGTCTCCGACAGGTGACCAAATCCTCTTCGTTTCGGATCGTCAAGGTACGCGGGTGCGGGACCTGTATGTGATGAACCCTGATGGTTCCAATGTTCGTCGCGTCTTCAAGAAAAAAATAACGGATTGGCGAACAAGTCCGACGTGGTCTCCTGATGGCAAAAAGTTCGCTTATATATCCACAGATCGGATCCGTATCAAGTCGGGTCTCTATCTTGGGACGTTTGGCGAAGAAGATGCCGAACTTCTACCGTATGGGAATTTCCCTGCGTGGTCTCCTGATGGTTCCGAAATCGCCTGTTCTGAACCTCATCAATTCGGGTCTCGGCTGACTTTTATCAACGTCCGCACACGCGATCGTGAACAACCGATCCCCGATAAAACCCTCCGCTGGCAACGCCATCCGTCTTGGTCTGCTGGGGGCGATAAATTGGCGATTTCAGGTAACAAGCATCCGTTGCCGGTGGTCTTAGATAGAGCCCTGCACAACGCATGGGCGGATAAATACGGCATTTATATCGTTAACCGCGACGGCACTGGGCTGCGGCAACTCGTTAAGGAAGCTGGTTCCGATGCACGGTTGCCTGTATTATCGCCGGACGGTTCAGAGGTGGTTTATACACAGGAGATTAATGGACATTACCAAATCTTCAAGATTGATGTGAACAGCGGTGTTCGGACACAGTTGACACATGTTGGGTGGAATGCTGACGCAGATTGGTTTGATCCAACGTATGCGTTGCCGGTTTCACCACAGCCGGCGTTGCTATCGACGACTTGGGGAGAGATGAAAAAAAAGTAGTTTTCGGTTATCAGTCATCAGTTTTCAGTTTTGGGGTTTTGATTCACAAACGCGGTCTTTGAAACCTTTACTTTTTCTAAAGGACCAACGACTTTAAAAGGAGATGTTGTCTATTCAAAAACCTTCTTTAATTGACAACTAATGACTGATGCTCTAAAAAGGAAAGATATTTGAATGTTATATGAAGATTTTGAAAGGGCGTTTGAAGCGCGGTTGCAGACACGCGCCGATGCGTATGTGAACGCCGTGGAATATCATCGCGTGCGGTTTGTACAAACAATTCAATATCTGTTGCGTTCCATCTTGGAACAGACGGATAATCTGATAAAGCAGTCTGATGCGGATTGGGCGCGCACGGAAGAAGTTGTGAGTGATATTCTCTACTGCGCGGATGTAGATGTCGAGCAACTCTTGGCACTCGAAATTCCGAACGAGCTGACGGCGGATAGGGATTTTGAAGCGGTCAAAACGAAACTCTACGAAACGAAGTATTATCCTGTTAGTGAACACTTGAACTATATGTCGTTTCCGCCGGCTCTGGAGCGAAAGGCGTTTATCGGCAAGCATTTCAATCGTTTCAGGGAGGATTCATATTTCTGTGATCTGGGTTTCGGTCCTGGGGTGCTCACCGCGTTTATTTTACAGCAGGACGCTTCATGGCGCGCTGCGGGGGTCGATATTAGCAAGGACTGCCTTCGCCACGCGGAGCGACTTTTAGAGAAAAAAGAGGTTTCAGGAAGGAGCGAATTGTCGGTGGCAGATGTTCGCAGCCTCCCGTATCCTGACGATACCTTTGACGTGGTTGTTGCCGTTGAGGTGCTCGAGCATATCCCAGACCCTGAAATTGGTTTAGCGGAGGCGATGCGCGTCTTGAAACCGGGCGGATATGCGATTACGGCACTCCCGGTGCAATTGCCCTTGCTGATGCATCTCCATGATTTTGATACGCCTGACGAAGTTTTGGGGCTTTACAAGAAAGTTGGACTTGAAGTTATTGACTTTGAGGCAAAGGAGTTTCAACGTCAATCGGGTACGTTTGTGGATACGTTCGCGTTGAGCGTGAATCCTTAAGAACGAAAGGTTTTTGTTACACGATGTCGGTTTATGAATATTTTCTTATATCTTTAGCACTTATTTTCTGCGGTTATGCAAGTTGGACAGATCTGAAGACGCAGAAGATCCGCAATGTTTGTTCGCTCGGTCTTCTTTATGGGGGGACATTGAGCCAATTGATGGCGTGGTATCTCGGTACGACAACGCCGCTGTATATCTTAGGTCTTTTCTTCGGAAGTGGTCTTATTGCGTTTGGATTCTATTGGTTCGGCATCTTCTCACCGGGGGATTCCAAACTCTTTTGGGGGTTGTGTCTGATTTTCCCGCTATCGCTTTTTAGAGACCTGAGCGGGAGCCTGAGTTTTCCGCCGTTGATCCTCGCGCTGAATATCGTTATCCCGTATTCGATGGGGCTGTTGGGATATCTACTCTACAAATTTGCGTGGACACCGAACAAGTTGGCACTGCTTCGGGGTTTCGTGACATCAAACTTTCAGGGGGCGGGACTGCTCGAAAAACTTTTCAATCTGCTTTTCTTCATCGGTATCGCGACCGCACTGACATCCGTGTTGGAGCTGCTCGGATGGCAACTTGACCGATTTGCGGGTCTGCTCTTGGTCTTGGCGGCGTTTGCTTTGGCGCAGAAACTGTTATCACCTATTCCGAAAACGCCGGTGTATTATGCGGTTGTCGGGTTTGCGTGCGTGTGGTTCTCGGTTCGGTCAGCACCCTCTATACCAGTGTTTCTTTCCGGCTTCGCGTTTTTCTTGGGACTGTATCTTGTCGTTTTTGTTATCGCTAAGCAGTTGGTCCTCGGTTTAGCGAGTATCGCGTTAGATAATGCTGTTGACGTGAAGGGTCTACGGGTCGGTATGATACCGGCGGAGCAGATTATTCGGGTGCCGCAGCTGGACGGTAGTGTCCGTTATGAGAAAAAACAGGTTGCGTTTTCAAGTGGTCAGGACGACAACATCGTCGTATCACCGGATCCGGCAGGACTTGACGCAGAAGACATCGCACAATTGCAGCATCTTGCGGCAAGGGGTGCACTTGCGGAATTTGAGAATCAGATAAAGATTCAACCGTCTATTCGCTTCGCACCAGTGATCTCTGTCGGTGCAGTTCTTACTATCGTTTGCCAAGGACCTTTTTATTTCAAACTAATACAACTGTTTTAATTTCGCAGTCAGTTTTCAGCACTCAATCATATTCTTGTGGCAGCTACGAAAAAAGGACTCGCCACAAATTGGCTCTTAACTGATAACTGAAAGATTTTTCGCAGAAAAATCGTACTGACAACTATTACACGAAAGGATTACGAATCAACAGATTTTGATTTAATTTGTCTCTATGAAACGTGCAGTCTTAATTTTAGTGCTTTTAACGGTGGTAGTAGCGTTACCGCCACTTTACTCCCAATGGTCGGAGTCTCGGAGAATCAAACAGATACAAGAGGTGAAACAGCAAGCACGAACAGTTTTCGGAGATCAGGTGGAGACGGTCCTCTCAGAACTCGAAAGCGGCGAACCACCTTCTGTGGTGATCCTGTATACGGGCGGCACAGAGAGCCATTTGGAACCTTGCGGATGTTATCAAGAACAGTCCGGTGGACTCCCCAGACGCGCGCATGTCGTAGACCAAATTCGGCAGAACGGGTTCCCAACACTTTTGGTGGATGCCGGCAACATCTTTGATGGGAAAGAGCAAATTGATGCGAAGCGATGCGAAGTCAACCTGAAAGCGATGTCCACAATGGAATACGACGCGGTTGCACTCAGTGAATCGGATCTCGCTTATGACAAAGCTTATCTCAGCCGACAACGTACCGTCGCGACGTTTCCATTCTTAGCACCCGATGCAGCGCGAGACGACTTCACGCAGCCGTTTATCATGACACAGACAGAACAGCATGCTATTGGCTTTGTCGTAGGTGAGGCGTGCGAGGAAGTGGTATCACAAGCAGATATTGTTGTAGCTTTGGGGGAACCGGAAAATCCAGAACATATTGATGTCGTCATCCGTCCAGACGAGATTGAGACAACGGTGTCTGAAGACGGACGGCTTTATGTCGGTTCTAAACATGAAGGCAAAACGTTGGGTGTGTTGGCATTTTGGATGGATACGAGCAGAAAACTAACACGCCACTACACAGCGGAATTGGCGTTGACTGGGGATGTCGGTGAGTCTGAATCGGTCCGTCAGCTGCTGACAGATTTTTATCGAGATGTTGCGGCTGAAAGTCCATCGCAGGATGCACGGCTTTTTACTGAGCAACTTTTAGAACAGCAGCCGAAAAACGGGTATGTCTCAGCGACAGCGTGTCAGCGATGTCATGAACAGGAATATCAGCAGTGGTCTGCGACGCGCCACGCGTTCGCTTACGAAACGCTTTTGAAAAAAGAACGCTACTTTGACGCGGGGTGTGTCTCCTGCCATACAACTGGATTTGGGTATCAGACGGGATTTCAGATTGGCGACTCGAATTCAACGCTTAAAGGGGTGCAGTGCGAGACGTGTCACGGTCCAGGCAAGCAGCATATCGGCAACCCAAAAAAGAGTAATATCCGCAGCGGTGCGGATACGTCTCTCTGTTTGCAATGTCACGACACTAAGCATTCGCCCGGTTTTGAAGAGGTGGTGGCACTGCATAGAAAAGATGTCGATCATAGCCGTGCACCGATGAACTTGGAGGAACTCTTAGCGTCCCGCATCGCACGGGTAGGGAAGCCAACGTTGGAACTTTTTGTGATGAGTTATTGTCCGTACGGTGTTCAGGCGGAAGAAAAGATTATTCCGATTGTCAAAAAGTTTGGTGACGTGATCGATTTCAAGCTGCAGTTTATCGCACAAGAGAAGGAAAATCCCTCCGCACAAGACATAACGCCGTTTACCAGTCTTCACGGCTACCCGGAAGTCGCAGAGAACATCCGGCAACTGCTGATCGCACAGGAATATCCTGATAAGTATCTCGACTATATTTTGTGCCGCGGTAAGAAATTAGACAAGAGTTGGGAGGACTGCGCGGAGAAACTCGGTATTGATGCGGCGAAGATTCAAGCGTTGTTTGACGCTCCGGAGGCAGAGCAGCTGTTCCGGGAAAATATTGCGCGTGCCGAGGCGTTGGGGATTAAAGCCTCTCCAACAATTTTGGTGGATGGACATAAATTCCGTGCGAATCAACTGTTACGGGCGAGTGGGACACCCTGTCAGTAGAAAAGGTTTATAGACTTAAACGCAACTCTCTGAGTTGGGTCGGTTTTAAACATTTTCGGCGGGGCAGCTCTACTCCTACTTGCGAGGCAACTCGTGCTGGAAATGGGTTTCCTGACAGCGATGCGGAAGCTAATCCCGCTGGATAAGAGCACCAGCAGAAAGGAGAACCCATAAATGAAGCATGACATCCGTAGTAAAATCAGTGCCTTTCTCAAATCTGAGGAGGGACGTGTTGGGGCTAAATCACCGTTGACATTGGGTGTGGCGAGCGCAAGCCTGTTGTTGGCTCAGATGATAATTACGCCGTCCGCTCAGGCGCATTGGGAGTGTGATCCCTTGGAGGATGATTGTCCAGAGGGTCAGTATTGCGCAGTTCGGTGTGAGGGTACATGGCGTTCATCAGGCACTTGTTGGGGCACACTTCACAAGCATTGCCAACCAATTGATCCTTAATCAAGTTAACCAAGGATTAGTTAATAATCCGTTTCTGGCGGTTCGCTGTCTCTGATGGGGGACCGCTATTTCAGCAACCTTGAGAGCAGTATCAGATGCAAGCGATTATTCTGTGTGGCGGATTGGCGACGCGGTTGGGTGAAATGACAAAGACAATTCCAAAAGTGTTGCTTGACGTTGTGGGTAGAACGGTTTTGGATTGGCAGCTGCAACTCCTAAAAGATGTGGATGTTGAGGAGGTTATCTTGGCATCCGGGCATCTGCACGATGTCCTTTATGAACGCGTGGGTGGCTGTCGCGACGGTATGCATATCCGCTATGCGAAGGAGGAGCAGCGACTCGGTACCGGCGGCGCGATTCAGAATGCAATGAAACAGATTAAGAGGTCGCCCTTTTTTGTGCTGAACGGTGATGTTCTGCTTACCGACTTTTCGCTTCAAGAAATGTTAGATCGTTTTCACAAAGACATGACAGGATTGCTGTTGAGTGTATATGTTGATGATGTCCGTTCGTATGGACAAATCATATCGGATGAGAGTGGGATGATCATAACTTTTCGTGAGAAACAGCCAGTTTATTCTGCGGGGTATATCAACAGTGGGGTGTCTCTCTTTAACGAAACAATCGCCGACGCATTTCCTGAAGATAGGGGGCATTTCTCAATTGAGCAAGATGTTTTTCCGCATGTATCCAACCTCTGGACGTTGCGGACCAACGCGAATTGGATTGATATTGGTGTTCCAGAACGGTTGGCGTATGCGAGGCAACATTTTAAATGAATCTTGACATTTTTCGAGCCTACGATATTCGCGGTGTTTCCGGCGTAGACTTTGAACCGAGGGATTTTTATCGGATTGCGCGTGCGTACACCGACTGCTTTCAACCGAAAACTGTCGCAGTTGGGCATGATGTCCGCGAGCGTTCACCGGAATTGTGGCGGCAGGTCGCGTCGGGTTTTCAAGATTCAGGTGTTAATGTCTTGAATCTCGGTCAGATTTCAACGGATATGTTGTATTTCGTTGTGGAACATTACCGGACGGATGGCGGCGTTGTCATCACGGCATCTCATAACTCGGCTGTATTTAACGGTATGAAGCTGGTTGGGCAGCACGCCACGCCGATTTCCGTTGATACTGGACTCTTTGCAGTGCGTGATGCTGTTAAGAGGGGAACCTCGCTTGCGAAACAGAACGGACACTGCCGAGGGAACCTTCGGGCAATACCGTTTCTGGATGCCTACTTATCGCACCTTCGCTCGTTTGTAGATTTGCAAGGGTTGTCCGAAAAGCGAATTGTTCTCAACGCTAATGGTGGATTTGCGGGGCAGATCGCTGATCGGCTATTGGTAGATACACCGATTCAGGCGTGTCAGCGATTGTTTACGGAGCCAGATGGAAGTTTCGCAGAGATTCCTGGAGGTAGACCGGATCCGCTGAGGCCGGAGAATCGAGGCTTAACCACAGCAGCGGTTCAGCAGACGGGAGCGGATCTGGCAGTGGCATGGGATGCGGATGCCGATAGGTGCTTTTTCTTTGATGAGACGGGGGCGTTTGTTGAGGGTTGCTATATCACGGCGTTGCTTGCAGAAAAACTTCTTCGGCGGCAGAGAGGTGGTGTCATTTTTGATCCGAGAGCGGTGTGGGCGGTAGAGGATGTTGTCGTTTCTAATAAAGGCAGACCGATTTTGAGTCGATGTGGGCACTCGTTTATCAAAGCGGGTATGCGAGAAAGTCAGGCACTTTTTGGTGGAGAAGCGAGTGGACATTACTATTTCCGAGACAATTTCTATGCCGATAACGGGATGATCCCGTTTCTGCTGGTGCTTGAATATCTAAGTATCGAAAGAATGTCGCTGGCTGAAGTCGTCAATCGTTTGCGAGCCGCGTATCCGGTCTCCGGTGAGATCAACTACGCATTTGAAACTAACCGTCAAATGCAAAATACGTTGGATGCGGTCAATACTGCAATCCGCTATTGGGGTGATCCGTGCCTTGAGGCACCGATTGATGGTTTGTCTGTGAGGTTTCTATCGGGTCCTGGCCGTTGGCGGTTCAATCTCCGGAAATCGAATACAGAGTCGTTGCTGCGACTTAATGTTGAAACGATTGGAGACGAGGACCTTCTCATTGAGAAGACGATGCAAATTAGTGAGAAACTTGAGAGCCTCGGGGGCAAACGTGAAACAAAATGCCGTTGGGAGACTGAAAAGTTTGCTTAAAAAACACAAATTTGAACTAACTTCTTTAGATGCCTCTATTTTTTTGCATATTATGCACGTTTTTTGCCGAAAATTAGGGTCTTTAAAAAGAGAAACAATCAGATGATTCAAATTTAAGAATTTCGGTTTGCTATTGTGTATGGTATACTCTTAACGAGAAAAGAAAAATCTATCTTATACCGACACAGGGCAAGTTACTTCAAGGAATAGCGTCTTATTTTCAATCATTTAGGTCTATTCGTTGATGATGGAGAATCTAATCATGGAAAATGATGCACAATTGATCTACAGAGTTTTATCAGGCGACGATGAAGCGTTTACTGCGTTGGTCCGAAAACATCAACAAAGTGTTCACGCACTTGCTTGGCGGCGGGTTGGCGATTTTCATTTTGCCGAAGAAATTACGCAGGACACCTTCCTTCAAGCATATAAGAAACTCTCAACGCTCAAGAACCCGAGTCAGTTTTCTGGGTGGCTTTATGTCATTGCGAATCGACGTTGTAATAAGTGGCTCCTAAAGAACAAATCCGCAGTAAAATCGCTGGAGGATGTCTCCATGGTAGAAATAGAGAACACCTTTTATGAACGTTATGTATCGGAGCAAAACGAAGAGCAAGCTCACACGCATCGCCGCAAACTCGTTAGGAAACTTCTGGACAAATTGCCAGAGAGCGAACGCACGGTCATGACGCTCTACTATCTCGGCGAAATGACAACGAAGGAGATTAGTAAGTTTCTGGGAGTATCGGTCAACACGATTACGAGTCGGCTTCAGCGGGCGCGAAAGCGTTTACAACAGGAGGAGGAGTTCTTGATTCAAGAAACACTCGGGGGTATCCAATTATCTAATAGCCTTACGGAAGACATCGCTCGGAAAGTTGCGGATGTGCGGTTGACACCACCTGCAAATTGGAAACCTTTTATACCGTGGATGGCTCTTGGTACGGCAGCGGTTTTGGTGATGCTGCTGCTAAGTGCGAGCAATCAATACTTTTTGCGTTTCCAGAAGCCGTATAGTTTTGAGGCAGAATCTGAACGGACGGTTGAGATTATTGACGCACTTGTCGTTCTTAAGAGTGAGGCGAAACCGGCAGTGCGAAATCAAGCAGGGCGCGCTGCCGCGACCAATAAAAACGGCGGTGATGGTGTGCAGGTTTCGGCATCAGTTTTAGCTTCTAATGCAGAGGACGAGTTGGTCAGAACTTCGACATCGCGGTGGACACAGACATCTGGACCGCAAGGGAGTCCTGTCTTTGATGTATTTACTACATCTGGGGGTGCGCTTCTCGCCTTCTCACAGACAGGGTTTTACAAATTCACAGCCAACGCGACTGTGTGGATGCCTGTTGAAATTGATGTTTCGACCGGAACGTTGCGGGCCCCTATGACAGAGCATGCCGGGGTGTTTTACCTTGTCTCTAACGATGCAGTGTTTGCCTCGACCAATGATGGCGAGACATGGAACGCGTTTTGCACCCGGCCCAATGGAAATGCTGTTGGACTTGTTATCGTGAGTGAAATGCAGCAAACGGATAGGACAATGTATCTTGCCCTTGAAAATAAAGGTGTGTTCCGTTCTACAGATGCCGGAGAACAGTGGGTACTTCTTGACGATGGATTGATGGGCAAGACGATTTCTAAGGTGGCTGCCGTTGGGAACACAGTATTTGCTGGCACAGACAGCGGGCTCTATCGTCTTGATGCGGACGTTGGCGTTTGGGAACGACTGCTTGAGGGTGTGTCCGGATCTATTTACGCTTTAGCGGTTTCTGAGGATAGTCTTTATGTCAGCACAGGTCCTAATTTTCGGATGTTGCAACAGATTGGATCAAAGCCTGGAAAAATAGCGCAGGCAATACATAACGACAATTCAAATTTGAGTAGAATTTTTCACTCCGCTGACTTAGGATCGTCTTGGACTGAGATAACGCCTACAAACGGATCTCGCCCTATCAAATCAATAACTGGTATAAGTTTGTTGGTTGCTGGTAAGACGATCTTAGCACAAGCCGGTAGGCAGTTCCGGTCAAGGGATAACGGACAGACTTGGGTCGATCTTGGGTTTGGCACGAATTCGCATATACTTAATGGTTTTTCGTCTGTAGCGGTCAACGAGAACACATTTTACAAAGTAGGGATATTCGGTATTCATCGGACGACTGATGGCGGCGAATCGTGGCATCTGTTTATGGATGGGATAGTGGGAACTGGGGTCTTGGATTTGGTTCAGGTCAATAACTGGTTCTATGCACACACTAATACGGACATTGTCCTATCGACAGATAGTGGTGAATCGTGGAGTCCTGTTCGCGTTAAAACTAATGGCGTTAATTCTAAACTACTCAATAGAAAAGACTCTCACCCTAATTTCTCTGGTCATTCATGGTTAGCGATTGCTGATAATGCCTTTTATGTCATTACGCCGGAAAGAGAGAATTTGCACGTCCTTCGTTTGTCAGATGACGGCAAGGCACTTATTCCGATTCATGGGGTTCCCGCTTTTGAAGTGGATGTCCCGTCCACAAATAATAGGAACGCCGAACGGAGGCAGTTATCTGAGAGACTTGAAAAGGGCGATGACTTGGGAGACACATTGTGGGGTAGAGAAGATGAAATAATTGGGGCGTTTGCTGTCAGTGGTGAAACGTTTTACACGGAGTATCAGCGAAAATTGTTCAAATGGCAACTCGGCGATGCAGAATGGAAAGACACAGGGTTGGCGGATACAGGCGAGCAGTCTGATGGTGATTTGAAATATGGGTTTCGATTAGCGGCTTCAGGAGAGACCCTCTACGTCGGCAAACGGGATGGCAGATTGTTCCAATCGCTGGATGCGGGAAGCAGTTGGAAGGACATTACGCCGAACCTTCCACGTCGGCTTACCTGTTTCAAGGAGATTGTCTTTGCTGGTTCGAGGGTTTACGTCGCGACAGACACGGGTATCTTAGCCTCACAAACCGGTCTACACTGGCGCGTCATCGCCGATGAAGTCGTTATAGACAGGCTTGCTGTGGACGGCACCACGATTTACGGTGCCGGCGATACAGGGGCCTATCGTTTGGATGTTCATGACAAGTGGGAACAGATTTCGCCGGTAGTGCCGGGTAAGGTGCTTTCGCTCGTTGTTGATCGCAATAGACTTTATGTTGCCACGGAGCGACGTGGGATATTTCATATCTTGCTTGAGGAAAATAAAGACTTGGTAAATCATTAAATATGACAATTTTGCTGCAATTTTTGTCATGTTTTGCACGAAAACCACCAAAAAATTTGGTCTTTAAGTGTTATACATTACGAAAGAAGGAGACTTGTGTGAAAAAATACATATTGCTGCTGCTTTTCTTAACCGCTATCGTCGTCGGTCCGTTTGCTTATCAGCGGTGGAGTGAGGCGAAAAGGTTACGGCACATCAGAGAAACAAAACAAACTGCTGCACAGATTCATGCGACACCTTTGAAGGGTTTTCTGCAACAATTGGATCAGGCTTCGCCACACCAAACAGGGCTCGTGCTTTTCACTGGTAACACACAGGCACATCTCGAACCGTGTGGTTGTTTCATCGGTCAGTCGGGCGGTTTACCAAGACGTGCGACTGCGATTTCGAGTATCAAGGATAAAGGGTTCTCACCCCTATTAGTCGATCTCGGCGGGTTTCTTCCAGTTGAAGGTGAAAGAGAGAAACTCAGCATAGCAGCGAGAGAGGTCGCGATATCTTACACGTGGGATTCGACTGTCAGGCAGATTCTCAATCGCTTCAGGGAAAGTCAAAAAAAAAGAATGATCAATCACAGGCTCGCAGATCCATTGTCGTTTACGAAACATTACAATCGTGCGCGAGGAACGCTTGAGTTTCAGGCTCGTGACTTACTTGATGGTTCTCCGATATATGATATCGAAAAAGCGATTGCGATGACGCTTTGGAATACGCATACGCCTAAAGAGATGGAAGCATTACTCTCGCATCTCTGCCAAGACGCGGGGCGAGTCAAACGAATTATGACAGAAATGCATGAAACTTAATTATGAACGCGCAAAAAAATACATAAAAGGCTTTTAAAATGTGAGCCTTTGGCTTACTATCTGTTGCGACGATATGAGCCGTTCATTAGCATTGATGGATTTGGTATGAAATGAAGCATAGACGCGAGCGATACACCCCTACGCTCCGTTCTTCGGTGTTAGTGATACAGTTTGGCTGGCGGAACGTCAATCAGTGCCGTCAGCGATTGTCGTGAACTTCAAAATGAAAGGAGGTGATATTCATGCAAAGACACATTTCGCCAATTGCTAAGCAACGCATCAGTGACTTCTTCACACAGGAAGACGGCAACGTCGGGCGGAAAAACGCGCTGATGGCAGGCACTGTCCTCAGTAGTGTGATGCTTGCTGCGACGCTGTTCGCCCCAGGGGCTGCCAACGCTTATCCCATGTGGTGTTCTGAGGGGTATAACCCGTGCGGTGAGACAGAAGTAGGAAACTACGAATGCTGCAGCCTTGATCAGGATTGCTGCTCAGAGTGGAACAAAGTGGAAATGAAATGGGACTATTCCTGCACTTATGGCTACTGTCCATAATAGAGGATTCTATCATGCTTTTGAGCAGATGTAATTCTCATGTTTGATACTATTTCAGATGCGACGCAACCCCCATCCTGAGATCCTCATTAGGAGGGAGAACGACCTTTCTTTCTCTTTCCTTTTCGGAGAAATTGGGTGGGTATAGAAAAGCATAGGGGTGTATCGCTCGCGTCTATGCTCACCTTCACTCAAATTTGAGCAACGCATCTATTCACAAAAAGTTAGGGAGGGTTTCTGATGTTTATTAACTGTAAGTTTCTACTCAGTGTGGTGTTATTGTTTAGTTTAGTTCTACCAGTATTTTCTTTCGAGCCTTCGGGTGGTGTTTTGATGCTTGATGGCAATGATGACTATGCGATCCTTCCGCTTGAGGAACACGGTTATATTTTCCCAAGAAACACCGATGAGTTTACTGTTGAGGTATGGTTCTATCCGAAAGCTGAAACTGAACCGGAGCCAGGAACGTCAAATATTATTCTCAGTCAGCAAGTTCGCTTGGGATTGCTGCCAAATAATAATAAAAATTGTAGGAGACTGCCGCTCGGTGAGAAGGGTGAAATGTGTGCCTCAGGTATAGCATATCTTGAAGGCGGAGGAGCGCACGGTGTCAAAAGCATGGATGTTCCCATCAAAAAGGACCAATGGAACTATCTGGCAGTCATCTTCAAGGACAGCACGTTGTATGTGGCATACAACGATCAAATCTATCGAACACAGAGAGATGACCGTCTGAACGTCATAGGAGGGGAGCTGCGTTTCCCTGAATGGTTTAAACATTTCTGTGTGGGCGGTTTTGGTAAAAAAGAATTAGTCCAACATATACCTTATTTTCATGGCGATATTGATGCGATAAGGTTTTCAGATATTGCTCGGTACGATTTACCTGCCGAGCCGGGGCCCTCGCCGTTTGATCCACCACAGCGTTTCTCGAGCGATAAACACACGTTGGCACTCTGGGATTTTAATGACAAAGCAGATGCAGATCGCTTTGAAGATACGTCTGGGAATGGGTATACCTTAATCGGCATGAACGGTGCGATTACCAGTGGTGCGCTTGCTGTCAATCCTGCTAATACGTCTATAGCCACGACATGGGGGCAAATCAAGTTGGAATCCAGAGACATTCCGTTTTCGGATTAACTGAAATTAGATTCAGATTTACTTAACTTGCTGATGTAACACGCGGATTTCCAAAATCTGCTTTCGCGTTTTTTATTATCCATAAGGAGGCAAATTTTAATGAAAAGACTTTACCCACTGACACTTACGATAGTCGTTGTTTTTACGTTGGTTGTTGGAACTTCACACTTGGCATTTGCGCAGGGAAAAGTTAATATTGACGACGGGCCTTTGAAAGAAGCAGATTGGTTCAAAGATCTCGACGCAGGTGCGTTGAGCGAATCCCACGCTGATAACAAAAACTGGATTACCAAGTGGTACGGACCCGACGGAAATTATGAAAACAATGAAGGTTTCCAAGCTTCAGGGCGCAGAGACCTTATTGAGGAAGGCACCAAAGGTAAACTCACACAATTATCGCTCTCAACGCTTGAAGGCTTAAAGAAAACCGAAACTCTTAAGATGGCATGGGACCGTGACCACGGTGGCACTCGAGATTGGACAGTTTTTGAACTGGATCCCGCGAACCAAGACAATATGAACCGAGGGGGCCCTGCTAATAACATTGATACCTACGCGATCTGTGTGGTTGTTGCGCCTAAAGATATGAAGGCGGTGATGTCGCCAGCACACGATGACCATGCCCAAATTTGGATTAATGGGGATAAGTGGTATAACAATCCAAGTTGGACGGGCGGCGCGCAGGTCGTTAATTATAATATTGAAGTCAAACTCGAAAAAGGTGCTAATGTCGTTCTTTACCGGTGTAGTGAAGGCGGTGGTGCTGCGTATCTCAATTTACATTTTGACGATAACACGCACAAGGTATGCAAAATCTATCCTGATAAATCGAAGGACCAGAAAAGTTTCTTTGGGGAGATTGCTGGTGGCTTTCCAGTCGATCCTATAGGAAAGGCGACAACAACTTGGGCAGATATTAAGCGGAATCGCTAAACCAAGATCCCTGCAGTATACGCTTGCAGCAGGGACTTTTTGGCAACCTTCACTTTACGCATTCCTTTTTAAGTTCCTACTCAGTGTACTAAGTGCGGTGTTTTTGCTGAGTTTAGTTATACCTGTATTTTCTTTTCAGCCTTCTGGTGGTGTTTTGATGCTTGATGGTGAGGATGACTATGCGATCCTTCCGTTTGCGGAACATGACTATACTTTCCCAAGAAATACCAATGAGTTTACGGTTGAGGTATGGTTCTATCCGAAAGCTGAGCCGGAACTAGGAAAGTCGAATATCATTCTGAGTCAGCAAGTTCGCTTCAGCTTGAACCCAGATAATTGTCTGGTTCCGCTCGATAAGAAGGATCAAGTGTGTGCCTCTGGCGTAGCGTATCTTGAAGGTGCGGCACACGGTATCAGAATTACTGATGCTGCCATGAAAAAAGATCAATGGAACTATATGGCGGTCATTTTCAAGGATAGCACGTTTTATTTGGCATACAACGATCAAATCATTCGAGGACAGAAACGTGACTTTATGAACGTTGTGGCTGGGGATCTGCGTCTCCCTGAAGGGTTTAAAAATTTCTGTGTGGGCGGCTATGCTGAAGATCTATTAATCCCAAAGGCTTACTTTCATGGCGAAATTGATGCGATAAGGTTTTCAAATATCGCTCGATATGATTTACCTGCCGAGGTGGGGACCTCGCCGTTTGAACCGCCACACCGTTTCTCAAGCGATGCACACACGTTGGCATTCTGGGATTTTAATGATAAGGCAGGCGCAAATCACTTTGAGGATGCGTCGGGGAATGGGAAGAAGCTAATCGGCTTGAACGGTGCCACTACCAGTGGTGCGCTTGCTGTCAATCCTGCTAATACGTCTATAGCCACGACGTGGGGGCAAGTCAAGTCAGAGTCGTTTTGAACTTGAGACTCATAGAGAGATTTTAGAATGTGAGCCTTCGGCTTACTCGGTGTTGCGACGATATGAGCCGTTCATTAGCATTGATGGATTTGGTATGAAATGAAGCATAGACGCGAGCGATACACCCCTACGCTCCGTTCTTCGGTGTTAGTGATACAGTTTGGCTGGCGGAACGTCAATCAGTGCCGTCAGCGATTGTCGTGAACTTCAAAATGAAAGGAGGTGATATTCATGCAAAGACACATTTCGCCAATTGCTAAGCAACGCATCAGCGATTTTTTCACACAGGAAGACGGCAACGTCGGTAGGTTATTGAACTTCAGACTATTTTGTTAGACGATTGGACGATCATCAGGGAAGGGAAGATGTTAAATCATCAAAATTTACTACTTGGCACTTTGGGACTTTTCTGTCTCTATGCTACATATACAGATATTCGGGAACGAAAAATAACCAACCTCTGTGCGTATGGACTGATCTACGCGGGTATCCTGAGCCAAATTATTTTTATCCTTTCTGGCAACACCACACTGCTGAAAAGCCTCATAACGGTGACAGGTGGTTTCGGGATTGTTTTTGCCCTCTATTGGTTTGGGATATTCGCTGCTGGGGACGCAAAACTATTTTGGGGGATATGCCTGCTCGTTCCGCCGGATCTATTTTCCGGAGGGAATGCCTTGACTCAGTTTGTGCCAGCGTCTTTGGCGATAAACACTTTTGTTCCATATTTTTTGATTTTTACAATTTATCTGTTTACAACTTCGACAGGGGGACAGAAGTTAAGAGCGTTGACGCAAATATATCAGATGGACGATTTCTTTAAAAAAGTTTTGGATATGCTCTTCCGTCTCATTTTACTCCTCGGTTTGGGACAGGTTGTTAATATCTTATTTACTTGGCAAGATATCCGGGTTGATCCTCTGTACTTTTCGATACTCGTTTTATCTCTTTTCTTCGCGGTTAATTATCTTGTAAGCAAGTTTAGTTTGGAAAAATGGCGGAATTATATAATCTGCCCAATCCTGTTTGAAATTATGATTTTGAGTACGCCTTTTACCTTGAGGGCGTGGTCTCAGACCTATCTAATGTTTCTGAAACTATATCTTATCTACATCGCAGTTTTCCTTTTTCTGAGACTCTATATTGATAATCTGGATAGTATGGTCCTGGATAAAGAGATAGATATCGCGGACTTAGAGGAGGGTATGGTTTCCGCAGAACAGATTGTTAAAGAAGACAGAGATGGCGAGGTCGCTTATCAGAAGACGGGATTTTCGTTACCAAATGTCTTGAACGAAAATGTGGTCCTAACCACCCTATCTCACGCGCTATCGAAGGAGAAGATTGCTGAACTAAAGCAGTTAGCACAGGACGGATGCTTTGAGGCGTTTGAAAGCAAGATTAGGATTCAGCAATCGCTCTGTTTCGCACCGATTATCTTGCTCGGTGTTGTTTTAACGGTTTTGTGTCAGGGACCGTTCTTCTTGGTATTTCAATAACTGGTTTAACTGTCCTTTTTAAGAATCTACGGAAGGAGTAGCAATGGAAAAGTCAAGAACATTTTATGTGGTCACACTCAGGTCGAACGTTAAGAAAAAGGATCTAAAGAAATTTATAGAAAAAGAGTGGTTACCCGGAATACGAGGGGTTCCGGGCTGTTTAGCGGTTGAATTCTTGGAGACTTACCAAGATCGGGCAGGCTACTGTGTTTCAGAACTCTGGGAAAGTCAAGAGATTCATCTAAAAAGGACAGATGAATTTTGGGGTGGGGACGGCAAAGCACTTATGAAAAAGATGTTAAGTTATGCTGCCCTTGAAAATATGTGGAATTGCACTGTTTTAGATGCTTAGTTTACATAAACTATAGTTTGGACAATTGCGGTTAGGTTCATGCTGGATTTTCAACACCTCTCTGATTTTTTTTCTAAGTTCCTTAGACAAACGCAACTCGGAGAAAAACAGATGTGGACGCACCGATTCGCAGCCCCGTAGGGGCGTTATGTCTATAGAAACGCCACCCCCCACGCACCTAAGCCCCGTAGGGGCGGCATGTCTATTCCGGAAAAAATTGTCCAAACTTTAGTACATAAATGCTAGCATCAAAAAGGAAATCTCTATGACTGGTGAACGCAATCAATCTGGTGGTCTGATTCAGGAGGATTTTACAAGTGGGATGGTTGATATGAATACGCGGTTCTATGCTCAGGCTCCGACACGCATTGATCTTGCTGGCGGTTGGACGGATCTTATCCCTTTCGCGATGGAAACGGATGGGTTTGTGCTGAACGCGGCGATTGATCTCTATGTGTCTGCGACACTAATGCCTCAAGAGAGAAAGATTGTTACCCTCCAGAGTGCTGATGCTCAGCAGCGGTTTTGTTTGCAGTCGGCTCCGTCGGAAACCATAAACGGACTTAGTTTACCAGAAGCGATCATCTTAACGGTGCGTCCCCGAAATGGATATTGCCTTGTGCTTGATAGTCAGGCTCCAAAAGGCGGTGGCTTGGGTGGTTCAGGTGCTATAGGAGTAATGCTCGCGAGTCTACTGCATACCTTTGCGGGTAAGCAATTAAAATCACACCAAATCGTTGACATCGCCAATCAGATTGAACGAGAAACTGGAATTCCTTGCGGAAAGCAGGACCATTACGCGAGTGTCTTGGGTGGCTTGAATTTTTTGCGATGTCACGGCGAGTCGGTTGTGATCACGCAGCTAAGCCTGAGCAACGAGGTGCTGCAGCAGTTGCAGCAGTCGTTGCTTTTGGTCTATACTGGCGAATCCCATTTTTCGGGAGAGATTCTTCAAAACGTGGTTGATGCCTACATATCTGGAAATCGGCAGACCCGCGAGGCACTCTCTGCTCTGCGTCGCATTGCGCAAGAGATGAAAGTGGCTCTATGTCAAGGCGACCTGTCCAGCATTGGATATCTACTGGCTGACAATTGGCATTATCAGAAACAACTTCATCCGTCGGTGACATCTAAGCGAGTTGAACATCTCTTTGAGATCGCTGAACGAAATGGCAGTATCGGCGGGAAAGCGTGTGGGGCAGGCGGTGGTGGGTGTTTGGTATTCTATTGCCCTCAAGATAAAAAGAAGACTATTGCAGAAGCTCTTATGGCGGTTGGGGCACCTTCCATCCGTTTTAGTTTCGATTTCAAGGGACTTTTGGTTCGATCTTATGATCGGAATGCGCCATCCTTTTAGACTGCATGTCGCGACCGAGCAACGCTGGATGTTTCACATCTCGCTTGCAGCAGAGAATTACATGGTAAACCATTAAATATGACAATTTTGTTGCAATTTTTAGAAAAAAACACAAATTTTCTCATAATTTATGACTTTTTTCATTTTATAGTAAAGCTTTTAATTAATTATACACTTTTATAATTTCATCAATAGAT